>ONXQ01000073.1 GCA_900321835.1 uncultured Prevotellaceae bacterium | reverse complement strand
TCAACCCTGTCCACGAGATGGCAAAATAAAAGCCCTCAAAATTCTCCGCGGTAGAAATGCGTTGCAAAGGTAAGCGGATTTTTGAGAACTACCAAAAAGTAAGTCTGAAGTGTTAAAATCTAAAAGTGGTTGATGTACAGATATTTATCTCTATGTATTTTTCATTGTTCATTGTTGTTTACAGGTCTCTAAATACAATATGCGAAAGCATAGTCGCCGATGTCGGTGACGCTGTTGGGGATAGTCACCGAGGTCAGTCTGCTACATCCAGAGAAAGCATAGTCGCCGATGGAGATGACACTGTTGGGAATGGTCACCGAGGTCAGTCCGCTACAGTAATTGAATGCTTTGTCGCCGATAGACGTGACGCTGCTGGGGATGGTCACCGAAGTCAGTACGATGCAATAAGAGAATGCCATATTGCCAATGTCGGTGACGTTGTTGGGGATAGTCACCGAGGTCAGACCACTACAACTATAGAAAGCACCTTCACTGATGGAGGTGACGCTGTTGGGGATGGTCACCGAGGTCAGGCTCATGCAGCCATAGAAAGCACCGCTGCCGATATAGGTGACACCGATGGGGATGTCCACCGAGGTCAAACTACAGCCAATGAAAGCATAATCGCCGATGTAGGTGACACCGATGGGGATGTCCACCGAGGTCAGGCCTGTGCAGCCATAGAAAGCATAGTCGCCGATGGAGGTTACGCCGATGGGGATAGCCACCGAGGTCAGATTGCTACAGCGAGCAAAAGTACCTTTACTGATGGAGGTGACGTCAATGGGGATGTCCACCGAGGTCAGGCTACTGCAACCACTGAACATATAGCTCATATCCGTTACATTCCTCATGTTAAAATGACTTAAATCAAGACTGGTCAGGCTGCTACAACCACAGAACATACCATACATGTCCGTTACCTCGCCCGTGTTCAAATATTGTATTCCCTCCATGTCAATCAGATTCTTACACTCATAGAACCATTTCTGTGTAGAGCGTGGCCGTGCATTTTCAAAAGATGGCTCGAATACAACTTTGGTGATTTGTGCCGCCTTGGTATAGGGATATTCGTCTACCCAAGCTGGTCTGTAACCTGTATCATCTGTATCATACACGTTTTCACCCTCAGGCTTCACACCATAGAAAAAGGTGAGGGTGCCGGTCTCGCTGTCGAAGACGGCGTAGCCTTGTTGTTCCTGTGCATTTGCTTGCAGGATGCTGTAACACAGGAGTGTCGCAAGCCATAGTTTCGTAAAAGTTCTCATTGTTGAATGTGTGTGTTTCTCCAGACCCCAAGAAACCTTTTAGTTGTTAGTATGGATAAGACACAAAAAGAAAGGTGTGAGTCTGATGTGCCCATTCTCTGGTAGAAGGTCCTGAACTTACCCGTGCAGAAAGAATAGTTAGATACAGCTCACACCTTCGACGTATATGTCACAGTGTGAACTGCCAAATACATAATACAGTCGAAGGAGAGCGAGTAACGTCCTTTCTTCTACACGGCCTAATCGTGCATTACTTTCCTAAGATAAGAATTGTTCAGGTTCTCTACCAGGAAATAAAGCGTACGCGCTTCCTAAATATGTCTGAGGTGCAACCGTGTTTTTATACCTCAATCTTGCATCTCAGTTGCAAAATTACGTTTTATTCTTGGTATTTGCAAAATAATTGTGGAAAAACTTGCTTTACACGTCAATTCTCATGTTTTTCCACGTCAATCTTCGATAATTCATTCGTCAATCTTCAAAAATATTTTTTTAATAAGATTGATGTCAAGATTTTCGAAGATTGACGTGGAAAAAACTCGAAAATTGACGTGTCAAAGAGGGTAATTCCTCTAATCCTCACAATCTGCGGTGTCTGTTCATGAAAATCGTGGTGAAGTTCAGCGGTAGTTGCTGAACAGCTGCTGGCCCTCCATCATGTGGAGGACGGTCTCCTCCAGTTGCGTGCGTTTCACGGTTTCGTTCTGTTGCCAGAAGGCTGGATTGTACGACGTGTGGCTGATGGCGGTCTTGAGGTCGGTCTGTTCTCCTATTTGCAGGGAGAAGTCAGGTTGTGTGCGGCCAGTGAGTTCGTTCTCGCTGAGGTTGTAGAGCACGCTGTGCATACGGACGGGGCGACCGATGAACGTCGTCACGGCATTGGCGCTTACGGTGACCAGTTCTGAATAGCTGTGGCGCGAGTTGAGGGCGTCGTGCGTTTTGGGGTCGAAGAGGTCGCCCACGCGCCGGAAACTGAAGTTGAGGTGGGCGACGAAGTCGTGTTCCTCGCCCGTGACAATGTCCTGCATGGTGAGCCCCAGCAGGTTGCCTTCGCATCGCAGCACGCCGAGGGTCTTCATATCGACATAGACGACGGTCTGGAGGATGGGGCTTGATACGATGGGGAGCGGGTCGAAGTAGAGGACGTAGCAGTCGGGTGTGGTGGGCGACGCGCTGCGCAGGGTGTTGTACGTGACTTTGTAGTATCGTTTGAAATTCTCGCGCAGCGGTGAGATGATGCCGTGGATGTCGCCCACGAGGTCAGGTGCGACGACTGCGAGTTGGGAGAGGGTGAAGAAGTTGGTGACGTACTGGTAGCGGGTGAGCGAGTCGCTGGGCAGTCCGGCATAGCGTCCTTCGAGCAGGTATGCCGTCGGGAAACTGTAGGCGGTGCGTCCCCAGAAGAAGGCTTCGATGTATTCGTTGCAGACGCTGTCGGTCTGTGTGACCTGGCGGTAGAAGTAGTTGCCCTGCACCTTGCGCGACCGTCGGAATTCCTTGATGGCTTTCTTGATGACGTGCGTGGCCAGTTTGTCGCCTGAGGGCAGCACGGTCACTTCAGCGATGTCGTAGGTGGCAGGCTTCAGACGGACGACTTTGCCGACTTTCGACACGGGCAGCACCACTGTTTCGTAGCCGATGAACGAGATGCGCACGTGGGCGGTGTCGGCGACGGGCAGACGGAATTCTCCGTCGGAGTTCGAAATCGTTCCCAACCCGCTGGTGGCATAGACGTTGGCATAGCTGACGGGCTCTCCTGTCTGGGCGTCCACCAGCTGTGCATCCAGCACACGCGTCTGAGCCTCTACGCTCAGGGCTGCCATGCCGGCCAGCAGGGTCAGCAGCAGTTTCTGTATCCTGTTCATGCGGCAAAATTAGCAAAAAACTGCCAACTGGAGAAATTTTCGACACGGAAAAACACGCACGGCAAGTACTTGGAGAATTTACGCCAAGTACTTAGCGTTGCGACGCCAAGTACTTAGTGTTTCAAGGGCAAGTACTTGGAGGTGCATGTGGACTGATGTAATTTTTTCGTCAAATAATTGAAAAAAACGGTCAAATGTTTGAAGTTGTGCTGAATGGGTTGGGTAGTGTCGGCAAAAAAACGTAACTTTGCCAACGAGAAAATTAAAGCACGCAATTGCGCGTTCGCGTTCAAGCAATCGGGCGGAGGTTAAAGAGAAAACTCCTATACTCTGCATCCTCTGCGTGAATATAATACATGCGAAACTTAAATAAAATAGTATAATGGAAATGAAGAAGTTCTTTTTGCACGCCGTGACGATGCTGTCGCTCACGGCCAGTGCTCAGGAGGGCCCGACGATGGGCTGGAGTTCATGGAACACGTATGGCGTGAACATCAATGAAGACCTCATCAAGCGGCAGGCCGACGCGATGGTGAACAAGAAACTGCTCGACGTGGGCTACCGATTCATCAACATCGACGACGGATACTTCGGCGGACGGGACCAGGCGACGGGACGTCTGCTCATCCATCCGACTCGGTTCCCCAACGGCATGAAGACGGTGGTGGACTATATCCACGGTCTCGGACTGAAGGCCGGCATCTACAGCGACGCCGGACACAACACGTGCGGCAACTACTACAACGGCGACGACATCGCCGTGGGTGTGGGACTGTATGAACACGACGAGCAGGACTGCGAGATGTTCTTCAACGAACTGGGCTTCGACTTCATCAAAGTGGATTTTTGCGGCGGCGACGCTCCGCAGAACCGCGAACGTCTGGCGCTCGACGAGCGGACACGCTACACGGAGATTGCCAAAGCCATCGAGAAGACGGGACGGAAGGACGTGCGACTGAACGTGTGCCGTTGGGACTATCCGGGCACATGGGTCACGGACATCGCCTTTTCGTGGCGCACGACCCACGACATTGCCAACTCGTGGTCGTCGGTCAAGGACCTCATCAACCAGAACCTCTACATGGCGGCCTACTGCCGCAAGGGCCACTTCAACGACATGGACATGCTGGAGGTGGGACGCAGCATGACGGCCGAGGAAGACAAGACACACTTCGGCATGTGGTGTATGCTCAACAGTCCGCTGCTCATCGGCTGTGATCTCACGACCATCAGCACCACCACGCTCAACCTGCTGCGCAACAAGGAACTCATCGCCGTCAATCAGGACCCGCTCTTTCAGCAGGCCTACGTCGTGGCAAAGTCGGGCGACTGCTTTGTGCTCGTCCGCGACGTGGAGGAGGAACACGGGCTGAGTCGGGTGTTCTGCATCTACAACCCCAGCGACACACAGCAACGGGCGACGGTGACGCTGGACGACCTCGACCTGGGCGGCGAAGTGACCCTGCGCGACCTGTTCCAGCACCGCGACCTCGGTGCGAAGACGGAATCGTACAGCGTCAATGTGCCTGCCCACGGAATGCGCATCTACCGTGCCGCCGCCGAGAAGCGCCTGGAGCGACGCCGCTATGAGGCCGAGACGGCCTACATCCCTTCCTATCAGGAACTGCGCAACAACCAGACCTACGTCAACGGCCTCTACAGTTATGCTGACTACTGCAGCGCCGGAATGAAGGCGGGATGGCTGGGCCGCAGCGCCGACAACCGGCTGGAGTGGGAACACGTGTGGAGCAAGGATGGCGGCGAATATGTGATGACAATCGCCTACATCTCTGGCGAAAACCGAAGCCTGACGGTCAGTGTGAACGGCAAGAAGGTTGAGACACTGAACAACCTGAACAGCGGCGGATGGGGAACTGTGGGCACCACGACTCTCAACATTGTGCTGCAGCCCGGCGACAACGTCGTTGCCCTGTCGAATACGTCCGAATGGATGCCCGACATTGACTACATGACGGTGGAACGCATCGTGCCGACCAGCATCAGTGAAGCGGAAAGTGAAAAGCAAAAAGTGAAAAACAGAGCCGAAGGGGAAGTTTACGACCTGCAAGGCCGGAAAGTCACAGGACAGCCAAAAGGGCTGACCATTGAAAACAATAAAAAAGTGTACCGCCCATAAGACGGTACACTTTTTTTTGAATCGCAGGAGAGGGACTACAAAAGCACCTTCTTGCCACCGACAATGTAGAGGCCGTGCGAAGGATGTGTGACACGGCGCCCTTGCAGGTCGTAGATGGCATCATTATTCTTCATTCTTAATTCTTCATTCTTCGTTTCACCGATGCCGGTGGCTGTGCCAGCCTCGTGGAGCACGAAGGGAAAACCGTAGAGTTCGCGCTGCACAGTCGTGCGAAGCATATGGGTGTCGTCAACGCTCCAGTAGCGGCCTGTGCTGGAGTGGAAGATGAGTTGGTTGCTCTGGTCGGCAGCAGTGACGAGGAAGGTGGAACTGGCTCCGCTGGTGGGAGAGAGTTTGCCTGTGGAGCCGAGGTGTGCATCGTCGGCCGCCGACTGGATGTGGTAGCGGATGGGGTCGGTCGTTGTTGTCTGCTCGATGTGCCACACCTGCGAGGCGTCGGGACTGTTGGTGGACGCACTGGCGAGCGCTGTGAAGAGCGGACGCTCGGACGTTGCGTCGTTGGTCATGAAGAGTCCGGTGCGCGTGTCTTCAATGAGGTAGTTGCCGGTGGGGATGACATAAGGCTCGGTCGAAGTGAGCAGCACCTTGTAGGTGGCCGACAGACGAACGTCGCCGATGGTGTAGGTGAACGAAACTTGCTGCGAAGTCTGCACATCGCTGAGCGTCAGACTTGTGCCGGTGCTGCCGTCGCTCCACAGGAACGTGCCCAGGTCGTAGATGTCGGCTATCTTCGGTGTGAAGACCACGGTGCTGCCGGGCGTGGCAATGACTTCAGTGACGCCGGTGTAGTTGGAGGCAGCCTTTCCATCGTTATAATCGACGCTGATTTGGTGCTCCATGTCGGTGACGTTGATGCGGAAGCGCTGTTCCTGGGTACGTCCGCCGATGTTGGTGTAGTGGCAGACATAGTCGCGGCTGCTGGTGATGTTGGGAATGACGACGACGCTGTTGTTGCGCACGCCGTTGTCCCAGCGGTAGTCGTCGGTCCAGCCAGTTTGGTTGCCGGTGTAGAGAATGACGCTCGTGCCGGTGAAGACCGTCTTTTCGGTGATTTGTTCGATGTTGCCGTCAACGGTGATTTCCGGCTGCAGATAGTCGGCGGTGCAGTCGCCAGCCACAGCGATGGAGAAGAGGCGCTGCGAGACGGTGCCGTTCTTGTCGGTGAAGGAAACGCGGTACATGTAACTGTGGTCGGGGCGCACTTGGATGATGCGTGTGGTCTGGCCTGTGTTCCACTGCCAAAGTCCTGTGTCCTCAACGCCCTCGGGCAGGATGGGGATGAGGGTGATGGCGGTGTCGGAGGGCGCAATGGCGTGCGTGCCATCGACGACGAAGGTGTACTTGAGTCCGCCGAGTTCGGTCTGGTGGAGCGTCTGGTCTTTGTAGATGATTTGTCCGTCGATGAAGATGGGCGCGGTGGCTGGGTCGGCCATCTGGGGATGGTAGCAGGTGAGGGTCGAGAAGCCGAGGTGGTCGTAGCCGCCTGAGGTTTCGCCGTAACTGTGTCCGCCCATGTCGTAACCGTTGTCGCCACGCACGGCGGCTGCGGCGATTTCGCTGTATTTCATCTTCACGCCCTTGACGCCCTCGTAGTGGCCGACGACGCGGTCCCAGAAAGGACGGATTTCGCCTCGGTCTTCGTGTCCGCCCTGCACCCAGGCGTTGTGCCATGCGGTGCGGCAGTCGGCATAGGCGTAGTTGGTCCAGGGCAGGGTCGAGCCTTGTCCGCCGAAGTTGTGGGCAGCGACGTATTCGAGTCCGGCTGCGAGGCGGTGGTCCATGTAGGAGAAGAGGTCGTCGCCCTGGTTCCAGCCCACCTGTGCGATGTCAACGGCGAGTCCGGCGGCCATCTGCTCGTGGCCGGCGTCGCGTCCGGTCTCCTGCATCTGTCCGAGCCGTCCATAAGGGCCGCGGGCGTCGTCGTGGACGACGGGCACGAGGTTGCCGAGAAATTCGGTGAGTCCCCAGTTGTTGATTTGTTCCGTGCGGTTGAGTGTGGCAGCCTCGCTGAAGGTGCCGACGTGGTCGTGCTTGAAGAAGGAGACGCCCTGGTTATACATGTGTACGTCGTCGAGGAAGACGCCCCAGCACATCATGGCCAGCGTGTTGCACAGTCCCCAGTTCGACCAGTAATGGCCGGGTCGCTGTCCGCCGGCGCCGGGGTTGTGGGAGTTGTCCCATGTGCCGTGGCGGCGACGCAGGAAGTCGATGATGACGGGGTACCAGGTGTTGAGAATGTACTGGCGGAATTCTTCGCGGTCTTCGGCCGACCACCCTTCGTAGTCGCGCACGAGTTCGGCGGCGTTGGCCAGTTGGTAGCCATAGATGCCGCTGGCGAGCGACTTGTTGGTGTCGCCGCCTACGTAGCGGTTGCCGCGGGCCCAGGCCATGAGGATGCGCACGACGGCTTCGGCATTGGCGCGGGTGCCAGCGATTTTATAGACGAGGGCGTTCTGGTAGGCCATCGCTGCACCGCGTGCGATGTTCATGTAGTTCTGACCGCTGCTGCCGCCGCGGATGATTTCCCAGACAGGCCATGTGGCGATGCCGCTCTGGGCGTATTCGCTGTTGCGGAGGGCATTGAAGGCGTTGGTGATGGTCGGGTCGCCGTCGGCCAGCAGTTGCTTGATGCGGTCGAAGTCGGCCTGGGTGTGCAGGCAGCCGGGGTGTACGAAGCCGTGTTCGGAAGCAAAGTCACGGGAGACGGCCTTCATGTTGAATCCTCTGCTGGCCTTCAGCGTGTTGAGGGCTTTGGTGAGTTGGCTGACACGCTGGTCGATGTACTGCTGGCTGATGAGTCCGCCTGTCAGTTCGAGGCGTCCGCAGAGAATTTCGTCCTTCAGTTCGGCAATGGCATTGGCGGGATAGGCCTTTCCTGCTGTGGCCACAAAGGTTTCACATTCCTCCAGTTTGGTCTCGAGCGAGGAAAAGTCGCCGGGTGTTCCATATTTGAAGGCAAAGTCGAGGGCAGTCCTGACTTCGGCGAGGCTGCTGACCTCGTCGGCCGTCATGCTGCGGTTATAGACGCGGAAGTCGCAGACCATCGTGCCCTTCAGGTAGTTGTCGCCCGAGAAGGGTGGGCGGCCAATCCAGTTGTAAGTGGGCGCAGCCGTGAAGGCCGTGCTGGGCAGGGGCATCGTCGCCAGGGTCTTTTGCAGGGTGCCGTCGATGTAGAGGCGTCCGGTCGTGCCGCTCTGGGTGTAGAGCATGTGTACCCAGCGTCCTTTCACCGACTCGGCCCCCATCTCCATGCCGGTTTCGTGGGCAAAGCCGCCGGTCGAGGTGGCCATGCGCTGCACGTTCAGGCGGTAGGCCGTGTAGGGGGAGGCATCGGCGGTGTTGGCGTCCGACTGCGAGAAGCACCACAGGAAGAAGCCTGCACCCGAGAGGCTGGCACTGGTGTCCACGCGGTAATAGACCGAGACGGTCCAGTTGCTGAGGTCCTTGATGGTGCTGCCCACGCTGTTCCCCATGTCGAGGTAGCCCGTGCCGTTGCCGAGGTTGAGCACACGGTAGTTGCCCATCTGCACGATTGTTGCCTGATTCATGAGCCGGGCATCGGAGTGGTTGCCCGTGGCGTCGGGAACATGGATGCCCGAGTTGTTCTCAAAGTTGTAGTGAATCACCAGACAGCAGCAGCATCAGAAATCTTTTCGTTTTCATAGATGTGTCAGTGAGTGTATTTGTTATTTAGTTGTTTTCTGGCTGCAAAGTTACGCATTTTCAGGGAAAAACCGCGGGGTGAAATGTTGCGTGCAGGGGGTGCTTTTGTTGAAAACCAGCATTTTTCGTGCATTTGACATGGGTATGGCGCCAAATACGACTGCAGTGCGCTGAAATTTGCACCGCAGATGAAATTTATTTCGTCCGCAGATGAAAAAAATTTCGTCCGCAGTTGAAATTTATTTCGTCCGCAGACGAAATTTTTTTCGACTGTGCCACAAATTCGGCCTCACTGCTCCTCCTGTCTTGGCATGCATGGGGCAAAAAACCGTGGTTCTAACGGGTTCAAACGCCCGATAACAGCAGGGATTGTGGGGACAACGTGTTTTCATCCCGAAAGAATGCGAAAAGGGCGAAAAAGACGAAAATGTTATTTGAAAGGGGCACGCAGAAATTCGCAGAAATACGCAGAAAAGATTTTTCATTTCAGGTCTTTTTGTCTGCCACCCCTTCGGGATTTGATGTGTACGAATGGCTCAGCATATCTGTGTATTTCTGCGCATATCTGCGTGAAAAAATACTGCTGCTGCATGTCGACCCATAAAAGGCTTGAATTTTTTTCCCCCCGAAAGAATGCGAAAAGGGCGAAAAACACGAAAATGTTATTTTGAAAGGGGCACGCAGAAATTCGCTGAAATACGCAGAAAAGATTTTTCGTTTCCGGTCTTTTTGTCTGCCACCCTTCGGGATTTGATGTGTACGAATGGCTCAGCATATCTGCGTATTTCTGCGCATATCTGCGTGAAAAAAAATGAGGGTGTGTCAAAATAGGCACATTCTCTTTTTTTATTGCAAAGCCCCGACTTTCACAAGCCAGGGCTTTGTTATGTCGTAATTTTTTCGTACTTTTACGACATGCAAAATATGTTATCACAAAGGTACCACTTTCGTCCGTATTCTCCAAACCAGACGGTACTTTTTCCGCAAAGAATCGACAAGGATATTGCGGAAGATGATCCAGTGCGTTTAATCAGCAGCATTGTCGAGCGTCTCGACCTGAGCAGT
>ONXQ01000034.1:11448-26059 GCA_900321835.1 uncultured Prevotellaceae bacterium | reverse complement strand
CCAAACCCACGTTATTTTCAAGTTCGTGAGATAAGAAGCCACTGCTTAATTCATCACCTGCTTCTGCCGGCTCTGCATTTCTTCCCACTGCTCTTTGGCCAACTGCTGCATGTCAACGACTTCGTCGCTCTCATCGACGATTTCAAATCCGAGCATCGTTTCAATGACATCTTCGAGGGTCACAATGCCACGCATCGACCCGTATTCGTCGATGATGACACAGATGTGCTCCTTCTTTTCAAGCAGTTTTTCCCAGATGGTCGAGACTGACTCATCTTCCTGGAACGAGAGTATGGGACGTTCCAGATCCTTGAGTTTCACGTTGAAGCGGTCCTCCGCCAGTTTTTCCAGGATTTCCTGCTTCAGCACATAGCCTGTGACATAGTCGTCGTTCTCCTCCTCGTAAAGCGGAATGCGGCTGAACTTGGCAAAATCGTCGGAGTTATAGAAGTCGCGAATGGTCTGCGACGACTCGGCCATTGTGACCACACTCGATGGGGTCATGATGTCGTGTGCCTTAATTTCGTCGAGTTTCAGCAAGTTCTGAATCATCTTGTTCTCCTCCTTCTCCAGCACACCTTCCTCTGCGCCCGTCGTGACCATAGCCACGACGTCCTCACGGCTCACACTCACCTGGTCGCTCGAGTCGGAGATGCGACGGGTCAGACGCTCCAAAATCCAAACAAACGGGAACGTGACATAAATCAGTCCCTGGATGATGTTTGAAGCAGGAATGGCCAGACGTCGCCAATAGGTCGAGCCGATGGTCTTGGGAATAATTTCGCTGAACACAAGAATGCAAAACGTGAACACACCGCTCACTACGCCCACTCCCGTGCTGTCATACAGACGGGCAGCCTCACTGCCGACGAGCGAAGCACCCACGGTGTTGGCGATGGTGTTGACCACAAGGATGGCAGAAATCGGGCGGTCGATGTCGGTTTTCAGACGTTTGAGACGCTCAACGCCTTTCGCACCCTGCTGCTCCAGCGTGTTGATGAACGACAACGGCGTCGAAAGCAGCGTCGATTCCAGCAACGAGCATATCGACGATACGACCAGAGCCAAAATCATGTAAGTCAGTAACAGGGACAAATTGCCTTGCGGAACAAGCGCGGCAAGGGCTTCGTACAATAGATTCGGAACTGCAGTCAGCGGTTCCGCCGGATAAGAGTCTGGGTCCATTCAAACTTGAAAGATGGTTTCAACCGACAAAGATACAACAAAATGCAGAAAGTACAAAGGACAAACGGCAAAAAAAGACGTATTGCACGAAAAAACAGCACAAAATCGTCCACAACTGAGGTTTGACATGCCACACTACACAGTACCAAGAAAAAAACACTGTGTTGGTACAACCGTACCAGCGCAGTGGAACTGTTGTACCAGCGCAGTGGAACTTTAATACCAGTGCAGTGCGTTAATCTTCCTCTTCATCCTCGTCGTCATCAAAGTCGAAGTCTCCGAAGAAGGCGGGCATGGTGAAGTCGTCGAGTTCGCGGCGTTCTTTCTTGGTGGGACGGCCTGTGCCCCGGGCACGGCCCACAAAACCGGCGATGCGGTTCATCTCCAGAAGTTCGTACTGATCGGGCGTTGTGACGTTCTCCAGAATCTCGGGAACGAGTTTCGCCCCTACCCTGTTCTGAATGGCACGCAGAATCTTGAACGAATAGGTTACAGGCGGTTTGCGCACCTGCAGCACATCGCCTTCCTTCACCATGCGTGAGGGTTTCATCTTCACACCGTCAATCATCACACGCCCGTTCTTGCAGGCATCAGCAGCAATGGTCCGCGTCTTGAAGATGCGACTGGCCCAGAGAAATTTGTCGAGTCTTGCTTCCATCGGTAATCCTTTGAAGCGGTTCAGAGCGTCTCCGCCACGATGCGACAAATGTTGACAACCGTCATCATGCCTTTCTCAAGACTTTGCACGGGGCAGAACTCGTGAGGGCCGTGGAAATTGAGACCACCGGCGAAGATGTTAGGACAGGGCAATCCCTTGAACGAAAGTTGGGCACCGTCCGTCCCGCCGCGGATGGCCCGGATTTTTGGCTCCATGCCTGCCTGGCGGATGGCTTGTTCGGCAATGTCGATAATATACATCATCGGCTCAACCTTTTCCCTCATGTTGTAATATTGGTCGCGCAGTTGAAGCACGGCCACACCGTCGCCGTAACGCTCGTTAATGGTATCGACCACCTTTTGCATCCTCACTTTTCGTTCTTCAAAACACTGGCGGTCGTGGTCGCGGATAATGAACGAAAGCGTGGCTTTCTCGCAGTTTCCGTTGATGCCGATGAGATGGAAGAAGCCCTCGTATCCTTCCGTACGTTCAGGGGTTTCCCCAACGGGAAGCAGACCGACCAGTTCGGCAGCCACACGCCCTGCATTGATCATCTTTCCTTTGGCATAACCGGGATGAACACTGCATCCGTTGACGGTAATCTTGGCCGAAGCGGCATTGAAATTCTCAAACTCAATCTCGCCGACTTCGCTTCCGTCCATCGTGTAGGCAAAGGCGCATCCGAACTTCTCGACGTTGAATTTCGAGGCACCCATACCAATTTCTTCGTCAGGGTTGAAACCGACACGAATTTTGCCGTGCTTCACTTCGGGATGTTCCATCAACCAGACGCAGGCCGAGACGATTTCAGCAATACCTGCCTTGTCGTCGGCACCGAGCAGAGTCGTACCGTCGGTCACAATCAGGTCCTCTCCGATGTGGTCCAAAAGTTCGGGGAATTTTTTCGGACTCGTCACAATCCCTTCGCTCAAGACGATGTCCGTTCCGTCGTAGTGCTCAACGATGCGGGGATGGACATCCTTTCCAGAACAGTCGGGACTGGTGTCCATGTGGGCAATGAAGCCGATGGTCGGCACCTCCTTGTCAAGATTGCTGGGCAGAGAGGCATAGAGGTAGCCGTGCTCGTCCAGTTCGACTTCCTCAAAACCCAGGTCCGTCAACTCCCGTTGAAGGTAGCGCGCCAGATTCCACTGTTTATCAGTGCTGGGCGTCGTCTCCGACTCTTCGCTCGATTGTGTGTCAAACGAAACATACTTCAAAAAACGTTCGGTAAGATTCATAAGCATGGAAATTAAAAATTCGATTCATCGAACAAAATTACGCAAAAAAGCGGACAAGACAAAGTTTTCGGTCAGAAATATACGTTTTTCGTGCCTTGTTCGTTATATAAATAAGGTATATCGCAATGAAAATCATTCACAAAATCATACTAATGTGCATCCTGTGGGCAGAAGGTTCGTTCCTCATGCTCCATGCACAAGACGTTGAAACTGGAGACAACCAGCCTACTCTTTCTGAGGAGTCAAGCACTCGTGTCTGCATCCGAGGCACTGTGATTGACGACGAAAAGAACCCCATCGAACTCGCCAGTGTGAAGGTCGAGGGAACCATCTTCGGCACGGTTTGCGACCTGAAGGGACACTACAGCCTGTCATGCGAATCGTCTGACAGCCTTGTCGTTACATTCTCCATGCTTGGTTACCAGACACGCAAGCGAGTGCTCCACAACCCGACCGACACCGTGACGCTCAACGTCATGCTGCCCTCCAATGGTATTGAACTCGGCGAAGTCAGTGTGACCGAAATCCGACGGCAGACCAACACGATGTCCGACGTGTCCATCAAGGACTTGCGCCACATCGGCAATGCTTCGGGAGCAGGCGTCGAGCAGATGATCACCACACAAGCAGGCGTCAGCACCCACAACGAACTCAGTTCCCAATACAACGTCCGCGGCGGTTCGTTCGACGAAAACTCCGTCTATATCAACGGCATCGAAGTCTATCGTCCCCTGCTCATCCGTGCCGGGCAGCAAGAAGGGCTCAGCATCATCAACCCCGACCTCGTCGAGCGAGTCAGTTTCTCCGCCGGCGGATTTGAAGCCAAATACGGCGAAAAGATGTCCAGCGTGCTCGACATTCAGTACAAGAAAGTCAAGGGATTTGAAGGTGCAGCCGCCGCAAGCCTTCTCGGAGGAAGCCTTTATGCAGGTTACGGCAACGACAAGTTCTCCATGCTCCACGGCATCCGCTACAAAACCACCTCCTACCTGCTCCACACGCTCGACACGAAGGGCGAATACAAACCGAAGGATTTTGACTACCAGACTTACCTTTCGTGGAGTCCAAACAAACGGTGGACCTTTGACCTGATGGGCGTCATTTCGCTCAACGACTACAACTTCACCCCAGCCGACCGCAACACACGCTTCGGTACCTCGCAGGACGTCAAGGAGCTTCATGTCTATTTCGACGGACAAGAAAAAGACAAGTTCCACACCTTCTTCGGTTCTGCGACCCTCACCCACCACTTCAACCCTCAGAACGAACTTTCGCTCCAGTTGTCTGCCTTCAAGACTCAGGAACGCGAGACCTTCGACATCAGCGGCGAATACTGGCTGCAGAACGACGGCGAAGACGGACGTCTGGCCATCGGCAAGTATCTCCAGCACGCACGCAACCGCATGAACGCCAGCGTCATGAGCGTCGGGCTGGTGGGCCGCAGCCGTTTCACGAGCCACGACCTGCGCTACGGTCTTCTGCTCAAGCGCGAAAAAGTGGACGAGCGGATGCGCGAATGGGAGATGCACGACTCGGCCGGCTACTCCCTACCCCACACCGGCAGCGACCTCAACCTTATCTACAACCTTGTTTCGCGCAACGAAATCAGTTCCACACGGTTCGAGACCTACATTCAGGACACATGGCGCAAGGAGTTTGACGAGGGAGAAATGATTCTCAACTATGGCATCCGTCTCAGCCATTGGTCCTGGAACGGCGAATGGCTCTTCTCACCCCGTGCCACCGTAGCCTTCGTCCCGCGTTTCAACGAAAACCTGCTCTTCAGGTTCTCCACCGGACTTTACTACCAGGCACCGTTCTACAAAGAAATCAAAGACACCGTCACCGTTCGTGGCAACACCTCCGTGTTGCTCAACAAGAACATCCGTTCGCAGCGTTCCGTCCACTTCGTGCTCGGCGGCGAATACAAGTTCCGTGTCAGCGACCGTCCCTTCAAGGCCACAGCCGAGATCTACTACAAGGCCCTCAGCGACCTCATTCCCTACAACGTCGATAACGTCCGCGTTGTTTATTATGGACAAAACCTCAGCAGCGGCTATGCAGTCGGTCTCGACCTTAAACTCTACGGCGAATTTGTCCCAGGCACCGACTCGTGGGTCAGCGTCGGCTTGATGAAGACCGAGGAAACCATCGGCGGCGTTCGCGTACCACGCCCCACCGACCACTTGCTCAACGCCTCCGTCTTTCTCTCCGACTACTTCCCCGGCACCACACGCTGGAAGGGATTCCTGCGCGGACACTACGCCGGCGGACTTCCCTTCGGACCGCCACACATGGGACGTGAGCACCAGTTCTTCCGTATGCCTGCCTACCGTCGTCTCGACCTCGGACTCTCCTACCGCCTGCTCAACAACGAGGACCACCACCTCCAGACAGGCTTCGGACGCCATCTGAAGAACGTTTGGCTCGGACTCGATGCCTTCAACATCCTTGACATCTCGAATGTCAATTCCTACTTCTGGGTCACCGACATCGCACAAAACCAGTACGCCGTGCCCAACTACCTCACAGGCCGCCAGGTCAACTTCCGCGTCCTCGTCGAATTCTGACGCTTACGGTCCTACAGTCCACCTCCAGTACCACCGCAATGGAACAAGATTTTCACTGCGGTGGTATTTTCGTTCCACTGCGCTGGTACAACTGTACCAACACAGTGAAACTTTCTTGGTACAGATGCATGACGCTAACCCGACAACAGCGTCGGTGAAAGGAATCGACGCCTGCAATATTGTCACGAAACACGTCAAAAAGTCACAATCCGATGCGACGGAATGATCTTTGTAGCCATGTGGGCAGAACAATTCACCAAGTAAAAGAAAGGAGACAAAACAATGAACTTCAACAACTTTACAATCAAGGCTCAAGAGGCTGTGCAGGAGGCTGTGAACCTCGTGCAGCAGATGGGTCAGCAGACGATTGAGCCGGCTCACCTGATGGCTGGAGTGCTGAAGGTGGGAGAAAACGTGACCAACTTCCTGTTCCAAAAACTGGGCATCTCGGCGCAGAACTTCCAGAACATGGTGATGAGCGAAGCGCAGTCGAAGCCGAAGGTGAGCGGTGGCGAACCCTATCTGGGACGCGAGGCGAACAGTGTTCTGCAAAAGGCCGTTGAACTTTCGAAGCAGATGGGCGACGAGTACGTCAGCCTCGAACCGCTGATGCTGGCCTTGCTTGTTGTCGATAGTTCGCTCTCGAAGATGATGAAGGACATGGGCTTCACCGAGAAGGAACTGCGACGCGCCATTGACGAACTGCGTCAGGGTCAGAAAGTGACTCAGCAGACAGCCGAGGACACCTATCAGGCGCTCTCGAAATATGCCACCAATCTGATTGAACAGGCGCGCACAGGAAAACTGGACCCTGTCATCGGACGTGACGAAGAAATACGTCGTGTGCTGCAGATTCTCAGCCGACGGACGAAGAACAACCCTGTGCTCATCGGCGAACCGGGTGTGGGAAAGACAGCCATTGTCGAAGGACTCGCACACCGAATCCTGCGTGGCGACGTGCCGGAGAACCTGAAGCAGAAGCAACTCTACTCGCTCGATATGGGTGCGCTGATTGCCGGCGCAAAGTACAAGGGTGAGTTTGAAGAGCGACTGAAGAGCGTGGTGAACGAAGTCGTTAAGAGCGATGGCAACATCATCCTCTTTATCGACGAAATTCACACGCTGGTCGGTGCCGGCAAGAGTGAAGGTGCAATGGATGCGGCCAACATTCTGAAACCGGCTTTGGCCCGCGGCGAACTGCGTAGCATTGGTGCGACGACGCTCGACGAATACCAGAAGTATTTCGAAAAGGACAAAGCGCTGGAACGCCGATTCCAAACGGTGATGGTGGACGAACCGGACACCGTTGATGCCATCAGCATTCTGCGAGGTCTGAAAGAGCGTTATGAAAATCACCACAAGGTGCGCATCAAGGACGAAGCCATCATTGCTGCAGTCGAACTCTCGAACCGCTACATCACCGAGCGTTTCCTGCCCGACAAAGCCATCGACCTCATGGACGAAGCGGCTGCGAAACTGCGCATGGAGCGTGACAGTGTGCCTGAGGAACTGGACGACATCAGCCGCCAACTCAAGCAACTGGAGATTGAACGCGAAGCCATCAAACGCGATAACGGCGACCTGAAGAATGTGGAAAAACGCATTGCAGAACTGCGTGAACAGGAGGCTTCGTTCAAAGCAAAATGGCAGGCAGAGCGCAATCTGGTGAACAAGATTCAGCAGAACAAGCAGCAGATGGAGCAACTGAAGTACGAAGCCGAACGTGCTGAACGTGAAGGCAACTACGGACGTGTGGCCGAGATTCGCTACGGACGGCTGCAGGCACTGGAGCAGGAAATCAGTGATATCCAGGCCGAACTGGCCAAGACGCAAGGCGGCAACGCAATGATTAAGGAAGAAGTCACAGCCGATGACATCGCCGAAGTCGTGAGCCGCTGGACAGGTATTCCTGTGAGCAAGATGCAGCAGAGCGAACGTGAGAAACTGCTGCACCTGGAGGACGAACTGCACAAGCGTGTGGTGGGTCAGGACGAAGCCATCACTGCCGTGGCCGACGCCGTGCGGCGCAGTCGTGCCGGACTTCAAGACCCACGCCGGCCGATTGGCAGTTTCATCTTCCTCGGCACAACGGGTGTCGGAAAGACGGAACTGGCGAAGGCATTGGCCGACTACCTCTTCGACGACGAAAGTCTCATGACGCGCATCGACATGTCGGAGTATCAGGAGAAGCACAGTGTGAGCCGACTCATCGGTGCGCCTCCAGGATATGTGGGATATGACGAAGGCGGACAACTGACCGAAGCCGTGCGCCGTAAGCCATACTCGGTAGTTCTGTTCGACGAAATCGAAAAGGCACATCCCGACGTATTCAACACGCTTTTGCAGGTGCTGGATGACGGACGTCTGACCGACAACAAGGGACGCACGGTGAACTTCAAGAATACCATCATCATCATGACGTCGAACCTCGGCAGCCACTTGATTCAGGAGAAGTTTGACCACTGCAACGGTGACTACCAGCGCGCTTCCGACGAGGCGAAACGAGAAGTGCTGGCCATGCTGAAGCAAACCATCCGTCCGGAGTTCCTGAACCGCATCGACGAAATCATCATGTTCTCGCCGCTGAACGAAAAGGAAATCCGTCAGATTGTGGAACTGCAAGTGGATGCTGTCAAGAAGATGCTCAACCAGAATGGCATTAAACTGCGACTGACTGCCGGTGCCATTGACTTCTTGGCCCGTGCCGGCTTCGACCCGGAATTTGGTGCTCGTCCCGTGAAGCGTGCCATTCAGCAGTATCTGCTCAACGACCTCTCGAAGCGGATTTTGGGCGGAGAGGTTGACCGCGAAAAGGAAATCGTGGTGGACGCTGCCGGCAGTGGACTCACCTTTGCATCAGCGCAATGACACAATTTTTGGAATAGAGAGAAACCCCATCAGACCGACGTGGTCCGATGGGGTTTCTTGTTTTGAAAAATGACGGATGGAATCAGAATCTTACTTTTCTTCCGCCCACAATGTAGATGGCGCCTCGCTGAGGAGTCAGAATGCGCTGACCTGTGAGGGTGTAGATAGCATCACTTTTCACTTTTTGCTTTTCATTCTTCACTTCCTCGATTCCTGTCGGAACGACGGGCACGCCGACGTAGGCGCGGAGATCGTCAATATAACAACGCTTGACTGTGGTCTGAACGTCGATGGACGGATTAGCCGGCACATTATTGAAGATAAGGGTGAGCGTTTCAAAGTCGTCACTCATCGTATGCGTATATTCCACTGTCTGAGATTGTGAACCAACATTCACAACAAGTTGTCCTTCAATAGAAGACCAGCCCTTCACGTCAATTTCTACAATCATCGGACCACCGGCATAGTTGATGGAACATGTGGTGATTCCGCCCGACTTGCTGCTTGTGCCCAGTTTGACGGCACCGCCGGCCTGATAGCCTGCTGCGACACTGGTGATTTGGCTGTTACCGTTCCAAGTCTTTGAGGCTGCACTGCTGTTGGTGCTGTTGCCCTCAGAGCAGGCAGCAAAGGTTTCCTGGAAGAGCAGGGCTCCCTTCGTGAAGTCGCCAACAATGACGGGATCTACAGGATCAACGGGGTCAACAGGATCTACAGGGTCAACAGGGTCACTGGGCGTGATGACGTGCAACTCGGCTGTGGCGAGGTCGAAGGGTGTGTTCTTCTTGCTGCCCCAAATGTAGTTGGCCAGGTCGGGATAGTCGATGAAGGGATTGCGGTTCTTCTGAACATTATAGGCGCGTTCCTGACGGGTCATTTCCCATTCGCTCACAGGGTCCTGTTCGTTCCATTTCAGAAGGAGTGTTTGAAATTCGGCTTTGAGTGTGGGATAGGCTTCCTTCTTCATCGCCACATTCACGTCGCTGCGGTTCTGCCATTGTGCATCGGGATAGGCTGTGGCGACGTAGAAGTAGATGCGGGCAAAGTCACCTTTGTACTCATCAGCAGGCTCGAACACCATCTTGCCGTCGCTGCCCTTGCCCGTCTTCATGCGCGGATTGCTGAATGAAACGCTTCCTGTGACAATGCCGAGCGGATAATTGCCCTTTGAACTGTTGGCTTTGGAGTCGGAAGGCAGGACTTGGAAAATGTCGTTGTAGCAACCAGTGTCGCCTGTCCACCAACTCTGGGGAACTGTATGTTCTTTGTTCATTCCGCTGGGAGCATCACCAGTGCCCGTGAAGTAATGGACTTCGTTGCTGTAATAGTCGAAGACCTGATACTGTCCGGCAGAGTTCTTTTTGCCTTCGATATAATCAACTTTCTCGTATGAGACGAAAAGTTTCTTGTAACTTTCCAAGTCTTTTTCCTTACGGTTGATGATGGTACCAAGAACTCTCTTAAGGTTGGCACCCGACAGTTGGTCAATGGCTTCGTAGTAGTCTTTCGACACTTGCGCACTGGCAGTCAGCGCACTCAACAGCGCCGCGATGATAAAAAGATGTTTTTTCATTGAATGGGGATTATTTATAAATGATTTTCTTTCCGTTCTTGATGTATATGTTCCCTGGAGAAAGAGAGATGACACGACGTCCCATCATGTCATAGACATCACCGTCATTATTTACTTTTTGTTTTTCAATCTTCACTTCTTCGATTCCTGTCGGGACAGTTCTTTTACCGCCGCCAAAAACGGTGAAGTTCTTCACTTCCCATGTTGGAGCATTGCTTGTGGTGCTGACGTAGCGGAAACCGAAATAGACGGTTTGCCCAAGAAAGTCCTGAAGGTCGATGTCGCCAGAGAAGAGGAAGGTCCAGTTGGAACCAGCAGGCCATGTGGGCACCTTCAACTCTGTCCAGTTGGTCTTGTCGGTGGAGATGTGAAGCGAAACACCGTCAGCAGTGCCTTTGTTCAGCGCATGGTCGAAAGCGACGACGGCGTATTCGGTAGGTAATTCAATGGCAGGCGAAATGAGCCAACTCTCTGCCGCTTTATTGCTTCCACTGATGTAGGCTGTTGCTTTCCAGCCATAAGTGGCATCGTTCTTCCAGACTGTGTAAGAGCCTTTGACGTTCTTCGTTGTGAACCCGGCACGGTCGCCCAAGAATGTTGAGTAGAAGACTGAACCATACTGATAGGTGTCGGTGTTGAGGGATTGCAAAGTTGCAGAGGAAAGAGAGAACGGTGAGGTTTTCTTGTTTCCCCAAATATGTTCGGCGAATTCCGGATAGTCAATGAAGGGGTTGCGGTTGTGCTGGAAACGTGCGACACGTTCCTGTCGTTTCATTTCCCACTCGCTGACAGGGTCCTGGCGATGCCACTGCA
This sequence comes from uncultured Prevotellaceae bacterium, assembly GCA_900321835.1. Lineage (GTDB taxonomy): Bacteria > Bacteroidota > Bacteroidia > Bacteroidales > Bacteroidaceae > UBA3839. The sequence continues at coordinate 15,151 of ONXQ01000034.1, read as the reverse complement.
GCAGCATGTCAACAATCCAGGGCTTAAGTGTAGGATAGGCTTCTGACTGCATCGCATAGTTCGTTCCCGTTTGCCAAATGTCAGGATAACAGGTAGCAATGTAGAAGTACATACGGGCAAAGTCACCTTTATAGTCGTCGGTAGGCTCAAAAACCATCTTTCCGGTGCTGTCCTTGCCTGTTTTCATTCGTGGATTGGAAAAGGATGTTGTGCCCTTGACAACGCCCGGCGGATAGTTGCTTTTTGCACTGTTTGACTTCGAATCGGAAGGCATCACGTGGAAAAGGTCGGAGCGTACGTCAAGGTTGTTGTCGTTGCCCCACCAACTTTGTGGAACGGCGTGCTCACGGTCCATACCGCTTACGGTTGTGCCGTCGCCGTTAAAGTAATGAATGTTGTTTGAATAGTAGTCGAATACGCGGTAATGACCAGCGCTGTTTTTGGTTCCTTCAATAAAATCTGTGCTTTCGTACATGGCCCACAGATTACCATAATAAATCTTTTCGTGGCTTGTAATAATGTCGTGAAGGGCAGACTTCAACACTGCCCCACCCTTTCCATCAGTAGAGACGTAATAGGAGGGCACATCTTGCCCTTTTCCTAAAATGAAAAAGAGCGAGATTGAAAGTGTGAAAAGTATGCGTTTCATGGAGGATGGGAGTTTCAAAATTGACGCCCCTACGCACTAATTACAAGTGCGTAGGGGCGTATAAATGGATTGTCAGATTACTTCACAAGCACCTTCTTGCCGCCGATGATGTAGAGACCACCGCGTGTCATTGTGCTGACTCTCTGACCAGCAAGCGTGTAGATGTCGCCAGAGAGCGGAGCCTTGTCGAGTTCAACACCGTGAACGCCGAGGCTGACACCGTCGATAATGGCATCTTCGAGATTCTTCACACCTGCAATGCTGAAGTAGTCTTCGACTGTACCCTTGAGGAGGACTTCCTTGCCCACAACATCGGGATTGTCAACGATGTTCAGTTTGTTGCGGAATTCTGTGTCGTAAGCCAGGTTGACAGGAACGCACTCGGTGAGTTCGTAACCGCCGGCCACAGCCTTGCGAACCTTCGAACTGCTCTTAACAGGGGCGATGATGATGTTCGACTTCACTTCCAAGTCGGCTCCATCCTTACCTGCGCCAGCAAAGATACCCGTTGTGCTGAAACTTTCTTCCTTGATCGAACCGTTGACACAGCCGATGATGATGCCGCGTACCCATACAGGGTTAGACGGAGTCTTCGGAACCCACAGGTGCTGAACATCAGCAAGTGTGTAAGGAACATCCTGTGTGCCTTCGCCTTCGTACTCATACTGGGGCTCGTTGGCCAGCAGTTCGTCGCGGTTGATGGGATAGACTTGAACGGCTCCGTCGCGAACGGTAACAATCACACTCAACGAGTATATTTCTTCAGTGCTGAATTCAATGCCTCCGGCAACGCCGAACTGGTCCCACAGCACGGCCTCATTGCCATTCTGGCTGATGCCGACAGATTTGCCATTGAGGGCGGACTCTGCAAAGAGAACATCTTCGAGTTTGACGAGACGGCTGGCAAAGCCCATTGGTTCGGCAAGGATGTTGGCGAGTTCGGCTATATTAACTTCAACGTTGTTGCCTTCCGACGTAACCTGAGCATCCACCTTTGTGAAGGCCAGTTCGGGCAGACCGTGGTAGAGGTAGAGTTCACCTTCCATTGTGCCGCCGATGATGTCGCCAGCCTTAGGAGCAAAACCGTCAACGCTGCCAAAGAGCAGGAAACCGATTGTCTGTGTGGCTGCGTCGGTAACGTAAATGTTCTTTCCGCTTACGTATGTGACGAGCAGAGGATTGTTGCGGAAGTCGTAGGTTACTACTACATGTTCATCAGTAGCAGCCGTAATCAGTTCTGGAATGGTGGTGTAAGCATTCTCGATGGGCTGTTCGCCACCTCCTTGGTCGAACTCATTCTTGTCGATAGGATAGAGTTGGAGGACTCCGTCGCGAACGGAGGTGATGAAGGTTGCGGTGTATTCAGCATCGGTGTCAAAGGTGACGCCGGTGAGTACCTGGAACTGGTCGAAGAGTGTGGCTTCGTCACCATACTGGCTAATGGTCACAGCCTTGTCGGTCAGGCCGGTTTCGTTGAACATGAAACCTTCGAGGCTGATGAGTTTACTTGCATAGGCGGCAGGATCAGCCAGCATGTCGCTCAGTTCAACGGCATTCGGCTCAACAGTCGTGTTGCCGCTGACGGTCAGTTCTGTTCCGTTGGCAGCAGGTGTCATTTCGGGAAGTCCATGATAGGCATAGAAATCACCAAAGACTGTGCCCTGCAGCACGTCGCCCACCTTCAGGTCGGCTGGCAAACCGTTGGTTCCATAGAAAAGGAAGCCGCGGACAGAGGCCTGCTCCAGAACATAGACGCTGTTGCCGTTAAGGTAAGTGACAACGACATCCTTAAGGGTGATGTAAGCATCCTTGTGCGTGTCGGATACAGCAGCACAAGCGGCAGCAATGCTTTCGTACTTGTCGGGCTCAACCACCGTACCGCCCTGTCCGTTGAGCGAGAAGATGTAGTTGTTTGCAGCCATTTCCTGGGTCGTGCCGAAGATGGTCAACTGACCATAGACAACGACTTCGTCGCCTACCTTAATCTGGTCGTTGGCGGTGAACTTTTCGCCGTTGAGATAGTAACCATTGTAGATGTAGAACTGGTTGGTGGTTGTACCATCGTCGCTGATGTAGTACTGAGCACGATCATACTTCGAAACGTCGAGCGACTTGATTTCCGAAATCTTACCCTTCACATACACCTTATCGCTGGTGTAGGTGTTAGTAGCATAGAGAGCAAGGACGTCGGCAACGGTATAAGGATTGTTGACGGTTCCGTCGCCTGTCAAGTCACCTGCCGAAACAAACGTGTAAGCAACAGTGACGGTTGTGCTCTGGTTGCCATGCTTGTCAACAGCGTATGCCGTGATGGTGGCATCTTCAGAAACCTCGAAGGGGGCAGTGTACTTGGCGAAGACGTCACCAATCTGCTTGCTCACCCAGATTTCGAGGCCGTCCTGGGCCGTGATGGTCACAGTCTGAGCCTCGGTGTAAGTGCCGCTGGCAGGAGTGATGACGGGAGCGGGAACGAATACGCCGTCGTCGGAGGTCGTCACCTTAATCGGTGAGTCGATGTCGAACTGACCAGCCTTCGACTCGCACGGTCCAAGCCGACTTGTCGATGGTCACAGTACCCGTCGAAGCGGTGATGTCGGTCAGGCGCTTCTTGCCTTGAGCAGAGATGTTGAAGACAATGGCTGTCATCGTCTTCTCAGTCAGGATGCGGAGTGTACCCTTCGCATAGACGCGCAGGTCATTGGCACCACTATTGACCGTGGGATTCGTTGAACCGTTGTTCTTGACGCAGAACACGGAATAGACATCAGTGGCCAGTTCAATTTCTGCCTCACCAATGCCCGTCCAGTCGGATTGTCCCGTCCAACTGATGTCGTCAGCCATGACATTTGCACTCAGCAGAAATGCAACAGTTGCCATGACGTACTTCAAAGAAGTAAACATTTTTTTCATAAGCGAAAATTTTTAATGGTTAAAGAATTATGTTGTTAATTTTGCATTTCAGTGCATATTCTTTGCAAAATTACAACAAAAAAAATACAAATAAAAATTTACAGCAAAAAATAAGCAGTTTATGCCTGTTTTTTCCTTTTTTTT
>ONXQ01000034.1:0-11438 GCA_900321835.1 uncultured Prevotellaceae bacterium | reverse complement strand
GATTGACTCCTAAAGTCCTTACGCCGAACTCACATTAAAATACCACTGCGGTGGAACGGGAGTTTCAGCGCAGTGGTATTTTTGTTTCAGCGCGTTGGTACAGTTGTACCAACCCAGTGGTACCGAATTTGGTACGGACGTGATGTCGAAGCGGTAGGTGCTTACCGACGGCGTTCGGGAGCGTACTTACCTAAATATATGATAGTAGGCAGGTGGTCGCTGTAGCCGTTCAGCCAGACACCTCCGGCATGGGTGCGGAGCGGATAGCCCTTGAAGGCACCCGTCGGCTGGAACAGGTATTCGCGATTAAAGACTTCGTGGCGCAAGTAGCCGAGACTCGAATGGTCCTGTCCGGTAATCATGTTTCCGGAAATGATGATTTGGTCGAAGAGATTCCACTTTCCCTGATATTTCAGTGTGCCGACACCGTTCTTGCGCAGTGTGTCCCAGAAGGGGTTCCAGAGGTCGTGTGGTCCGCAGTCTTCTTGTTTTCGTTTGGCACCGAGCGAAACGGCCATCGACTTGTCGTCGGGGTCGTCGTTCATGTCGCCCATGATGATGATTTTGCAGTCGGGATTGTCGCGCTGCAGCGAGTCCTTGATGGCGCGAATCTGCTTGCCGCCCAGTTCACGGTAGAACGAAACCGCTCCGCGCGAAGGAAGGTGGTTGACGATGCAGTGAACAAGTTCGCCGCCCATCGTCCCGGTCATCACCAGAAATCCGCGAGTCTTATGCTCCGTTTCTCCCTCAGGATAAACGTATTGCACAAGTTTGTGACTCTGATACTTAAAGAAGCGCGGGTTGTAGAAAAATGCGCAATCGACACCGCGACGGTCGGGTCCTTCCTCGTGGACAATCTGCCATCCGCGATCCTTCAGCGCCGGCTGTTCGAGAAGGTCTTCAAGCACCTTGCGGTTTTCGACCTCGCTCACGCCGACCACGGCTGCGCCCCAGGGCAGACGGTCGGTACCCAGTTCGGAGAGCACTTTCGACATGTTGGCCAACTTGTTGGTGTACTTCATCGTGCCCCAGACGTTGCCTCCGTCGGGCAGGTATTCATAGTCGTTCTTGTCTTCGACCTTCGTCATGACGCCATCGACCATCTCCATGCGCACGTCATGCACTGTGTCGAAGAGGTTTTCGAGGTTGTAGAAGGCCACGGCATAGACACGCATACGCGGACCGTCCTGTGGCAATGCCGATGTGAGGACGACGACTGCCGCGACAGCGAGAACTGCAAAAAAAGAAGTGTATTTCTTCATGATATAAGTGGGGATTGAAATGTTGAATCAGGTGCAAATTTGGTTTCCTCGCACTGCAAAGGTCGTAAATATTCTTAATAACACAAGTTTTTTTTCAAAAAAAATGAGTTTTTAACAGAATATTTGCTCGGGATACAGATTTTTTTTTTACTTTTGCAAAGTCTTTTAACAGTTTTGTCAAATTTTTTTGTGGAATTGTAAGGCAGAGATACCATCAAAAGCATATCAACCATAACCAATACGTAAAATTATGAGAAAGAAACGACTATTGCTACTGCCACTGTTGGCTGCGCCTGCCCTTTTGTGGGCACAAACGCCAGTTGACAGCCTCGCAGTGGAAGACGAGCAGGATGCCGAGGCATTTGTTGTTTCAGACTTTGACATCGACGACGAGTCACCCACTTCGCAGACAGCGAACTCGGTGGCTTCGTTCAACGATGACTTGTTTCTGACAAAGACAAACTTCCGTTTCGGCCACTCCTACTACAACCCTCGTCACTACGACCAGGGCTATCGGACAACCTTCGTCAACGGCGCCCGCATCAACGACGTCGAATCCGGAGCGTTCCGATTCTCGTCGGTGTTCGGTGGCTTGAGCCATGCCAGCCGCAACCAGCAGGGCATCACCGCCTACGAACAAAACGGACTGAACTACACCGACATAGGCGGCGGCAGCAACGTGGATGTTCGCGCCAGCCGCTTTGCCGCAGGTTCACGCCTGGCCCTTTCGCTCACCAACCGCAACTACATCGGCCGCCTGCAGTTTACACATGCAACGGGCCTGACCAGCAAAGGCTGGGCATTCGTGCTGTCGGCCGGCGGACGCTATGGTGAGGAAGGAAATGCCAAAGGAACGTACATGAAGTCGGCAGCCTTGTTCCTCGGAGCAGAACGCGTCTTCAACGACCACCACTCGCTGTCGCTCTCGCTCATCGCCTCGCCTACGGAACAGGCCACATCGAGTTGGACGACGGAAGAAGCCTACTGGCTGGCCAACTCCCACTACTACAACCCCTTCTGGGGCTACCAGAACGGCAAGAAGCGCAGTTCGCGTGTGCGCAAGACGTTTGAGCCTACTGCTTTCCTGACTTGGGACTGGAAGATTGACGACCGCACCAAACTGACGACGACAAACATCTTCCGCTATGCAAAATACGGCCAGACCTACATCAACCGTACCAACAATGCAGCCGACCCTCGCCCCGACTACTACCACTACATGCCGTCGAGCGTGTTCAAGGTCTATCAGGTTGTGCCCGACGAATGGCAACTGCACGAATGGCAAAACTACGTTGACTATTGGCGTGCATCCGAAGAGAACCGCCAAATCAACTGGGACAAGATGTATATGATTAACCACAACTCCGTAGCCGAAGGTGGTGAGGCTGTCTATTTCCTCGAAGAGTCGCACAACGACCAGTTGGCATGGAACTTCTCGACAGCCCTCAATAAGGTGATTAACAAGAACTACAAACTTGACCTGGGACTGAACCTCAACCACACGACGGGTATGCACTACAAGACGATGGCCGACCTTCTGGGCTCCAACTACCACACCGACATCGACCGATTTGCATCGTCGGACTTCGGTGCCAACAGCCCGGAAGCGCAGAACGACCTTGACAACCCGAACCGTCAAATCCGAAAAGGCGACAAGTTTGGCTACAACTATAATATATATGTAAATAAGGCGCAACTGTGGACCACCAACACGTATGTGCTCGACAAGTTCTCACTGATTCTCAGCGCCAACGTGAGCGGAACCACCATTCAGCGTGAAGGTAAGATGCGCAACGGACGTTCACCCCTTCACTCGAAAGGACACAGCGAAACGGCCAAGTTCCTGAGCGGCGGTGCGAAATACCAACTGGGCTACACATTCGACGCCCATAGCCAAATCAACTTCGGCGGCGGATTCGAATATCGTCCGCCCATCGCCAACAATGCCTTTATTGACCCGCAGATCAAGAACGACTTTGTGAAAGACCTGACCAACGAGTTCGCTTTCCACCTCGACCTCGACTACAAGTTCAGTTACGGACGTTTCGACGGTATGCTGAAAGGCTATTTCACCCAGTTCACCAACCAGGTGGAGCAGACGCAGTTCTTCGACGACATCAAGCAGAAATACTCCTACCTCACCATGACTGGCGTGGAGAAAGAGCACTACGGTGCCGAACTGGCGCTGCAATATCAGTTCAACACACAGTTCTCGGTTGACTTTGTCGGTGCCATCGGCGAAGCAAAATACATGAACAATGCCAACGCCTTCATCACCTACGACAACGCAGACGAAGTGCAATGGTACGACGATATCCACGGACACGACCTGCAGGTCATCACGAAGGGAATGCGCGTGGGTTGCACACCGCTCACAGCCCTGAGCCTCGGCGCGAAATACAACATCAGCGGATGGTTCTTCGAAGCACGCCTGAACTACTACGACCGCTCGTACATCTATTTCTCGCCCTACCTCCGTCTGTCCGACGTCATCCCCGACGTTGCTCCGACACTTAACGAGGCTGGACGCTACGTCTATTCCATCACTCCCGACCAGTTGAAGTACGAAGGACGCACACTGCTCAACCTCGACGGCACCGTCAACCGCTACGTGCCGAAGGAGCAGGAAAAGTTCAAGAGTGCATGGATGCTCGACCTGAGCATTGGTAAGTTCATCCGTCTGCACGGCGGCAAGAGCCTCAGTATTAACCTCAACCTCACGAACGTGACGAACAACACAAACATGGTGCTCCGCGGACGTGAAGAAAACCGTAACGACAACACCGACAAGACGGGCAAGACCAAGCAGTACGACTTCGGCCGAAATCCGAAATATGCTTATGCTTATCCGTTCAACGCCTTCCTCAATGTGAACTACAGATTCTGATAACTACCCCACTTAAACTCTATGAAGATTATGAAAAAGAATATCATCTATACATTATCTGTGGTAGCAGGCTTGTTGTTCACAATGCTTTCATGCAACAAGTTTGACTACAGCGAGCCGGACACCAGCCACGATGTCTATACACAGGACAAAGAGGCGACCGGCTGCACGACCACACTTGCGCAACTCAAACAGAACTACCGTAATCTCCTGCAGGGACAAAACGGATTTCAAGAGGTTGAGGATGACATTATCTTCGACGGCTACGTTTGTGCCAACGACATTACCGGCAACCTCTACCAGTCAATCTACGTCCGTAAGATTGAAAAGGACGACGAAGGCAACACGGTTGACAACACCATCGTAGTCGGAGTGAACGACAACAGTCTCTGGACCACCTACCCTGTCGGTACACACGTCAAAGTGAACCTCAAAGACCTCTATCTCGGCACGTATAGTTATGTACCCAAAGTCGGAATGCCTTACATCACGTCGGCTGGCAATACCCGACTCGGAGGTATGGCAAAATTCTTGGCACCCAAGAACATCGAGGTCATCGGATTCAACGACAAGGCTCCCGAAACCGTACCTATCGACATCGATGCCTCATGGCTTGCCCAGAACAAGCAAGACCCCAACTTCATGTATCAATGGACCCCAACGCTCGTTCGTGTGAAAAATGCGGAAATCACCGGCAACTACGTGAATGGAGCACGCCGCACCGTCTTTGCTGTCTATGACGACAAGGATGCAGGTAACGGTGTGAACGACTCCATCTGGATCGACCAGAAGCCCTATTGCCTGCGCCAGAGCGTTCTATCATCCTTTTCGTCGGAAACTATTCCTGTTGGCAAAGTAGATGTCGTAGTCGTTCTTTCGCGCTACAGCGACTGGCAATTCGCTCTGCGCGACATCAAGGACATTACTCCTGCCGAGCAACAATAACTAAAGATTCCTTTGGTATCAAATAATAGCAACTAAAAAACAATACAGATATGAAAAGTTTATTCAAAAAATTAGTTTTGCCCCTCATTGCCATCGGATTTCTGACGGCATGTGAGGATGTGCCAGCCCCCTACTATCTTCTTGAGAAGATATTTGACAAGAGCGTTCTACTGGACGAGTCTTTCGCCAACAGTCTTGGCAAATTCACCGTTTACAACGAGACGGACGATGGCTATGAATGGGCTAACCAGTACAACACAGCCTACATCTCCGGTTACCAGAACCAAGTGAACAAGGCTACGAAGTCATGGCTGATTTCTCCTGCAATCGACTTGTCTGATGTTGAGAAAGCCTATGTTACCTTTGAATACGTACTTCGTTACAAACGCAGTTCGACAAAGGAAAGAATTTTGGTTTCGGCCAATTACTCACCTGAAATTATTGACGGCGTTCATGGAACACCCCTTCAGGCCACTTGGTACGACCTTGATATTTCTCTGCCCGAAACGGCTGACTACAAGAACTTCAACACAGCCGGTGCCCAACTCCCTGCCGAAGTGATGGGGAAGGAGAAAGTCTATATTGCACTCTATTACGAAGCACCCGAAACAGAGGCATCGACCTGGGAAGTGAAGAATCTCGTTGTCAGGGAAGGTGAATATGAAGACCCGAACAAGGAAGAGCCAGAAGAAGGAGTTTATCTCTATGAGAAGTTCGCATCATCGCTGGGTGACTTCACTCCGATCTCTGCACTTGAAGAAGGTTATAACTGGAGCAACCAATACACTTCTGCCTACATCAGTGGCTATCAGAACAAAGTGAACAAGGCCACAAAGGCATGGCTCGTGTCGCCTGCGGTTGACCTCACAGCCTCCGAGGGCGCTTTCGTTTCCTTCCAGTACGTTTATATGTATCAGCGCGAAACCTGTGAAGAACGTGTTTTGATAACAAACAGTTACACCGGAGACCCTGTTACAACCAACTGGATAGACCTTGACATCGAGTTGGAGGTGACGCCGAACTACTCTACCTTCTACACTGCAGGCATGAACTTGCCAGAGGAATTCATCGGCGAAGGTAACTCTGAAGTTGTGTTCGCTCTCTACTATGAGGCTCCAGAAAATGAAGCATCAACCTGGGAAGTCAAGAACTTCAAGGTGAAGGAAGGCGAATACACCGAAGAACCTGACGAACCACTCCCAGGTCTCAAAGGCTCTGGAACAGCAGACGACCCCTACGATGTTGCATCCGCTCTTACACTTATTAAGGAGAACAAAATTCCCAGCCACGAAGTATTTGTGCATGGTATAATCACACAGTTGGGCGATGCAAGTGGCAAGGACATGCCCGGTAACTCCTTCGGTAATGCCACTTACTTCATCAGCGACGTTGATGAAGCAGGTTCCCCGACTGGCGAAGCCCTCGAAGTGTTCCGCGGCTACGGTCTTGGCGGTGAAAATATAACAAAAGCCGACTACATCAAGATTGGTGACGATGTCATTGTCAAAGGTTCACTCGTCTATTACAACAACAAGACGCCTGAATTTACACAAGGCAGCCAGATTTACTCCCTCAACGGTGTAATTAAGGGCGGAAACTCTGACTACGGCACTCCTACTGGTTCTGGCACAAAAGCAGACCCCTACAACGTTGCAGCCACAATTGAACTGGTTGACAAAATCGGCAACAAGGAGTCGGAAGTCATCTACACAAAGGGTGTCATCAGTAAACTTGGCGACAATAATGGTAACGACATGCCCGGCAACTCATTTGGCAATGCCACTTACTTCATCGTTGATCCAGAGTACAACGTTGAGTTCGAGGTATTCCGTGGCTATGGTCTCGGAGGTGCAGACATCGCTGCAGGTGACATCAACGTTGGCGACGAAGTCGTTGTCTATGGTAAGGTCATCTATTACAACAACCGCACCCGTGAGTTCACCCAAGGCAGCAAGATTTACTCCATCAACGGTAAGACTGAAGAAGACGTACCGACTGCTGAACCTAAGGGTTCTGGTACGCTCGAAGATCCCTACAACGCAGCAATGGCCAATCTCGTTGCCAGCCGTCTTGCCAAAGATGCCAAGTCTGACGTTGTCTATATCGCTGGTAAGGTAGCCAGCATCAAGGACAACTATGACAAGAAGAACTCTTCTGGTCAACTCTATGGCAATGCCACCTTCTACATCAGCGACGACGGTTCGAAGACCAGCCAGTTCTACGTCTTCCAGGCGCTCTATTTCGGCAACAAGAAATATGAGTCTGGAACGCTGCTGAAACAAGGCGACGACGTTGTCATCTGCGGTAAACTCACCAACTACAGCGGCACAACACCTGAAACTGCCAAGGGCGAGGCCTACCTCTATGCGCTCAACGGCCAGACAGGTGGTGGTGACGAACCGACGCCAGAGCGTGAGGGCGGCACCTACAACAATCCTTTCACCGTACAGCAGGCACAAGAGGCTTGGGTTGACGGACAGCCACTCAACACCTATGTGAAGGGATATGTAATGGGCTATGTTGACGGTTCCAAGTATGAGGAAGGCGCACTGTTCTATGGCGATGCCCTCGACAAGGCTGCTTCTGCAAGAAACACCCCTACCAACATTCTCATTTCTTACACGCCGCAAGCCTCGTCAGTAGAGCAGTGCATACCCATTCAGTTGCCTGCCGGTGATATTCGCAATGGCCTTAACCTCAAGGACAATCCCAACATCATGGGCGCTGAAATCCTGCTCTACGGTTCACTTGAAACCTTCTTCAAGGTAGCAGGCATCCGCACCACCAGTTATGCCGAAGTGCAAATCTATGACGCAGCAGGTTCAGTGCAGACCCTGACAGTCGGCACACGTCCTGATGGTGCTAAAAAACGTTTCGTAAAGAAATATAGAAAATGAAGAAACATTCATTCCTTTGGACAATCATGCTCGGCACACTCGTGTCGGGCATGGTTGTTTCGTGTGGTGACAACGATAACTTCGAATATGACGGTCCAATACCAGGCGGAGAGGTGTCAGGCGAATCGACCGACAACTCTTGGAGCGCCGACGATGCAGCCCACGGCTACGAAGTGCCGGCTCTCCGTCAGGGCGAAGGCATCTATTTCGTCAGCCACTATGCCCGTTTGAACGACTCTGGTACGGAACGAGGACTCAACTACTGTCTGGAATGGGACGCCAGTGCCTACCACAGTCGCTGGGTTGCCTTCTACTTTGACAACACCAACAACGCAAAGCGTGGTATCGGCCGAACAGGAGCATGGGCTGAAGACCCCGACCTGCCAGCCAATGTACGTCTCAGCACATCATCGTACTCAGGTAGCGGTTACTCACGTGGTCACCTCTGTGCATCATATGATCGCCAAAACTCTACCGAAGCCAACAGTCAGACATTTTACATGTCAAACATGACGCCCCAACGCATCGACTTCAACGGAGGCTACTGGGCAGTGCTCGAAGCCTTGGTACAGAACTGGGGGCGCAGCACCAAATTCAAGCGTGTCTATGTCTGCAAAGGAGGTACGATTCGCGACGACCAACTACGCGGAACATTCAACACCACCAATTCGGCCGGAAAGTCGTGCAAGGTAAAGGTGCCAAAGTACAACTTCATGGCCATCCTCGCCGAAACCGCAGGTGGTTCCTTCCAGGCCATCGGCTTTTGGATGGAACATAAGGACTATGTGGACAGCAAGGGCAACCACTACTCTTCCGACAATCGTGCCCCCACCTATCTCATGAAACAACACGCCATGTCCATTGACGACCTCGAGAACAAGACCGGCATCAACTTCTTCTGCAACCTCAACGATGCGTTGGAGAGTGCTGTCGAGAGAGCCTATAGCGAGTCGGCCTGGACCTGGTAATCCCCTTTCAAGGAACGTATAAGTACACAATCCTGAAATTACTTTTTATGTCATCACAAAAGAAATTCAAGAACCAGAAGAAAGGGGCCCAAACAGCAGAACCACTCGTAAGTCCTTCCAAGCCGAAACACTCAACTACCCAACTTATTACATTCGGTGGATGGAAACAGTGGGCTGTACCGGCCATTCTTTTCATCTTCTTCGCCCTCTTTGCTGCATGGCTGCTTCTCAGCAAAAACTCCGAGTACCTCTATGCAGCACAGGAACATTCCATCTTTGTCGGCGACACATCTTTCTGGGACGACAAGATGATGGAAGTCGGCGGACTTTCGCAATGGCTGGGATGTTTCTTCACCCAGTTCTTCTACCGGCCCTGGTGGGGCGTGATGCTCCTGCTGGCATTCTGGGCACTGATATACATTCTCCTGCTGCGTGCCTTCCGTGTCAGCACCCAATGGTCAGTCGTTGCCATCGTCCCATTGTTTGCCTTGCTGCTGAGCGAAATAGACATGGGCTACTGGCTCTATTACCTGAAGATGCCTGGCTACTGGTTCACACAACCCATCAGCATTCTCATCGCCCTGCTGTTCACATGGCGTTTCCGGCTGATTCGAAAGTCTGAAGAAAAAGTGACGCTCTGGCAGTGCATCTACATCGCCATAGCCACCGCCCTGCTCTACCCCTTCATCGGTTCGTGGGCATTGGTGGCTGCGGCATGGATGGGACTCTTGGCACTCAACATCAAGGAGCGAGAGTTCTGGCCAACGGTCGTTGCCATCGGCAGCATCGTGCTTGTGCCGATAGTCACCTACCAGTTCTACACCCGTATGCGCATCGAAGATGCCTGGACGGTCAATTTCCCCATTTTCCAAAACGACACTGTCTATTCTCCCTGGCTCTCCGTTCCCTTCATCGTTGTCGCCGTCTGGCCATTGTTGCTGTTATTGTTCAAGAAGGCCACAACTCCCTGCAACATGAGTCGGCGTACGCTGACGTGGTGGGTGCTGGGCAATCTGGCCGTGATGACTGGACTTGCCCTGCTGACCAACCATTTGTATTACGACAACTACAACTACAAGGCCGAACTGCGCATCTACCGTGCCATCGACGAGAGTCGTTTCGATGACGTGCTCAGTGAAGTCCGCTCAGCACCCGGCGATGTGACACGTCAGATGGTCATCTCCAAGAACATCGCCCTCATGCACAAGGGAACCTGTGGCAACGACATCTTCCGTTATTCCAACACAGGCGAACCGCCCTACGTGTTCGACTCACTCCATGTTCACCTCGTGCAGACCTGTGGCACCCAACTTTACTACAACTACGGCAAGTGCAACTTCGCCTGCCGCTGGGCCATCGAGAATTCGGTCGAGTTTGGTTTCGACATCAATCAGTTGAAGATACTGGTGCGCACCTCGATGATGAGTGGCGAATACCGCGCTGCACAGAAGTATCTTAACATCCTGCACAACACCACCTTCCAGCGCCGTTGGGCAGCAGAGTGGCAGGCCATGCTCGACGACAAGAAACTCTAGGACTTTGCGAAATGTATATCATCAACTACTTCAGCCATGTTCACAAGAACACGCCGAAGATACAGGAGCAGACGCTCGTCTTTGCCCTCATCCAGAAGGACATCCAGTTGTTCTGGCCACGATTCTTCCGCTATGCCACGCTGCATGAAGGCGAGCAAATGCCCATCCACTATCAGGAGGCTGCCTATCTGTACGGACACTTGGAACACGAAGTAGACATCAGCGGTATGCCCTTTGACCAAGAACGCATCATCAACCGCTATGCCTCGTTCGACCAGGCTACACAGCAATTGCTCGCACAGGGTATGACTCCTCAGCAAGTGGGAGAAGCCACAAAGTCAACCTTTGGTGACACCTTCTGGTGGTTCTACTTCTTCTGCCGCGACATCCACTCGTACTAAAAACAACGATATACAATGAATAAAAACCTTCATAACTCATTGTACTTTGTACTTTGTACTTTGTACTTACTCATCGTTTCATGCACCAGCCATCCCGATGTACCGACGGTATATAGCAAGGAGGATCGTGTTCCTACGATTTATCCTGAATATACCGATGTCGTCGTACCACCCAACATTGCGCCGCTTAACTTCAAACTCTTGGAAGGCTGCGACCAGTGTGTGGCCCGTGTGACCGATGCAGCCGGAAACGTACAGACCTATGGTGACGGTTTCAAGGTTCAGTTTCCAGAAGACGAATGGCGCTCCATGCTCGAAGCGTCGAAAGGCAAACAACTGAAAGTCGAATTGTTCGGACAAAAAGAGGACGGAAAATGGGTGGCTTTCCAGCCCTTCCACATCGAAGTGGCTGAAGAAGAGATTGACCCCTACATCTCCTACCGAAGCATCTCGCCCTCCTACGTCGCCTACGAAATGCTCATGATCAATCAGCGCAACCTCACCAACTTCGACGAGCGCGAAATCTACAACAACATGATCATC
>ONXQ01000007.1 GCA_900321835.1 uncultured Prevotellaceae bacterium | reverse complement strand
GACTTGTATCTGTTCTCCGACGAGGTGTACCGTGAGTTCATCTATACGGGCAGTCCTTATATTTCGGCCTGCCACTTGGAGGGCATTGAGCAGAACGTGGTGCTGATTGACTCGGTGTCGAAGCGCTACTCGGAGTGTGGCATTCGCATCGGTGCGCTGATTACGAAAAACCAGGCTGTCCGGCAGGCTGTGATGAAGTTCTGCCAGGCCCGACTTTCACCACCGCTCATCGGCCAGATTGCTGCCGAGGCCTCGTTGGATGTTCCTGAGGACTACAGCCGCGATGTGTATGACGAATATGTGGAGCGGCGAAAGTGTCTGATTGACGGACTGAACCGCATCCCTGGCGTCTATAGCCCGATTCCGATGGGTGCGTTCTATACCGTGGCCAAACTGCCTGTCGATGACAGCGAAAAGTTCTGTGCGTGGTGCCTCAGTTACTTCGACTATGAAGGTGAGACGGTGATGATGGCTCCGGCCAGTGGTTTCTACACGACACCGGGCAGTGGCCGAAACGAGGTGCGCATTGCCTACGTACTGAAGAAGGAAGACTTGCAGCGTGCCTTGTTTGTCTTGCAAAAGGCGTTGGAGGTCTATCCGGGACGAACGGAATGAGTCTGGAACTGTTCATAGCACGACGGATTTACGGCGAGAGAAGTGAGGAACAACGCTTTTCTCGCCCTGCTATTCAGATTGCCCTGACCGGAGTGGCTGTCGGGTTGGCCGTCATGATTATCAGTGTGTTCGTCGTGCTTGGTTTCCAGCGAGAGGTGACGGACAAGGTGGTAGGATTCGGCAGCCATGCGCAGGTGCTCAGTCTTTCGCTCGATGAATTTGGAATGCTCTGTCCTGTGGTCACAAACGACAGCCTGATGGAGGTGGTCAAGGGTGAGCGTGGAGTGGAACATGCCCAAACCTACGCACTGAAACAGGGAATGCTGAAAACGGATGATGACTTTCTGGGTGTCCAGATGAAGGGCATTGGAGAAGATTATGACCTTTCGTTCTACAGCCGTTATCTCTTGGAAGGTGAACTGCCAGCATTCTCCGCCGACAGTTCTTCAAACCAGATAGTGTTGTCCCGAAGCATTGCCGATGCCTTGCGGCTGAAGGTGGGTGACCGTGTTTTTTCCTATTTTGTCGGCAATGACAACATCAGGGCACGACGCTTCACGATTGCAGGCATCTATGAAACACATCTCGCAGAATTTGACAAAGTGACGTGCCTGACGGACTTATATACAATCAGGAAGTTGAACAACTGGAAAGATGACGAGTCGTCGGGCATTGAGATTGTGGTAAACAACTTTGAGGAGGGCGATGAAGTGGCGAACGCTTTGGCCCGAAAGATTAACCACACCCAAGACCGCATCGGTGCCTTGCGCGGCGTGTTCAGCATCCGTGAGATTGTGCCGCACATCTTCTCGTGGCTCGATGTTCTGGACATGAATGTATGGATGATTATCGTGCTGATGCTGCTTGTAGGGGGATTCACGATTGTCAGTGGACTGCTGATTGTGATGTTGGAGCGCATCCGAATGATTGGCATACTGAAGGCTCTCGGCGCATCGGATGGAATGGTCAGGCGCATCTTCCGTAACTTTGCCGTCATGCTTGTGGGCAAAGGCATGCTCATTGGCAATGTCATCGCCCTGCTGCTGTGCTATCTTCAGCAGCGTTTCGAGTTGATTCACCTCGACCCCGACACCTATTATATAGATGCAGTTCCCGTTTCTTTCAATTGGATGTATCTCCTGATGCTCAACCTGGGCGTTCTCGTTGTTTCGTCTCTTATTATCTTTGGTTCTTCCTACCTCATGGGCCAGCAGGCTCCGGCACAGACCATCCGTTGGGAGTAAGAACAATAATTAATAATTAAAAATGGGCTTAGAGTCAAGAGGCCAGGGTCCAGGGACTCTCGACTCTTGACCCTTGACCAAAATAAAAAAAGAATGAATACAGCCATCTATACCTTGACATCATCCCTGCACGACGCAAAGGCGGTTGATGCAACGACACACTCTTTTCTTGATAGTCTTGGAATTGACTATGAATACAGGGGAGAAGACTTCGCCGACTACGGAACACATCCGCTCGATTTGATTTTTGTTCGTACAGGAGGAACAGAAGGACTGTTCAAACGCCTTCTCGTTGACCTTCGTCAGCAATCACAGCGTCCGATTTATCTACTTACCTCGGGAAAAAGTAATTCGCTTGCTGCCTCGATGGAGATTCTGTCCTTTTTGCGACAGCACGATATTCCCGGTGAAATTCTGCATGGCAATCCCGACTATATCCGTCGGCGCATCTATCAACTTCACGCTGTCGGCAAAGCGATACGGCAACTGAATCATTCACGCCTCGGAATCGTCGGACAACCTTCCGACTGGCTGATATCCAGCACTGTTGACCGCGTGGCCGTTCGTCAGAGATTGGGAATCGAACTGATTGACATCGACCTTCAGACTCTTATTGATGCCGTCCCGATGATTGAACCCGACGTGCAGGACTTGAACACGTTTTCACAGTATGTCACTGACAAAAACGTCCAACTGCGCAGCAGTCTTCCCGATGCACTACGCATCTATCAGGGACTTCGGCAACTGGTGGATGAGCACCAACTCAACGGATTGACCATCCGTTGTTTCGACCTGCTCACGGCTCTTCACAACACTGGCTGCCTGGCCCTGTCGCGACTCAACTGCGAAGGCCTTGTTGCTGGCTGCGAGGGCGACATACCTGCTATGCTGACCATGCACATCGCACGTGCCTTGACCTCATGCAGTGGATTCCAAGCCAATCCGGCCTTCATTGACACAGAAAAGGGAGAAGTGCTTTTGGCACATTGCACAATTCCTCTTGATATGCTGCGTCGCTTCGAATTTGACACTCACTTCGAGTCGGGCATTGGGGTCGCCATTCGTGGGTATATGGACGAAGGACCCGTCACCCTGTTTAAGGTGTCAGGTGACTTGCGCCGCTACTTTGTCGCCGAGGGCACACTCCTGCGCTGCGACAACCGTCCCGATCTTTGCCGCACACAGGTACACGTCCGTCTTAACGATGCCTCACAGACTCAAGACTTTCTGACCCAACCAATTGGCAACCATCACATCCTTCTGCCTGGACACCATCGAGAACTTATAGAAACGTTTTTCAAGCAATGTTGAGGGCAGTTCAATAAAAATTTCGTAACTTTGCAAAACAAAACAGCCGATAAATGAAAATACTCAATTCGCTTCAGATGCGGCAGTTGGATGCCTTCACCATGGAGAACGAGTCCGTCACATCTTATGAATTGACGGAACGTGCTTCGCGTTGCTTTGCAGACGAGATAGAAAGCCGATGGCCGCAAGACACGCCTGTTGTCGTTTTTGCCGGTCCTGGGAACAATGGTGCTGATGCACTTTGTGTGGCGCGATTGCTTGCTGAAAAGGATTATCAGGTTGGGGTATGGTTGTTCAACACCGAGTCTGGACTTTCGCCCGACTGCCAACAACATTGCGACCATCTGAAGGAATTGCTGAAAGGTGGGCTGCAAAATCTTACGCTGCAAGAAATCAAAACCACGTTTCAGCCCCCTGAACTGACTGAGGGAACGCTGGTGGTGGACGGATTGTTCGGCACAGGACTTTCAAGGCCATTGACTGGTGGTTATGCTGCTGTTGTGGCGTATGTGAATAACTCAAAGGCAACGGTTGTTTCCGTTGATGTCCCTTCAGGTCTGATGACGGAGGATAATACAGGCAATGACCTTGCTGGAGTGATACATGCCGATTTCACCTTTACTTTCCAACATCCGAAACTGGCCTTTTTCTTCCCTGAACATGAAACTTGTGTCGGCGACTGGAAGGTGCTTGACATAGGTCTGGCCGACCCCGACAGTGCTGACGACACCACTGTGTTTGCTACGGCATACGAGATGACGGAAGAGAATGATGTGCGAAGGATGCTGAAGAAGCGTTCGATTTTTGCGCATAAAGGTCAAATGGGACATGCCGCACTGGTGGCAGGACAGCGTGGAATGGCTGGTGCTGCTGTGTTGTCGGCGAAGAGCAGTATGCGCAGTGGAGTAGGGAAGTTGACAGTGTGTACGGAAGAAGCAAACCGTGCAATTCTCCAAGTGGCAGTTCCCGAGGCTGTGTTATATTTGAATGATTCTGAGGATTTCAATGTCCTTAATCATGGCGTACGCTATGACGCACTGGCTATGGGGCCGGGTATGGGCACTGATATGGCTGCTCAACACCAGATGAGCGACTTGCTTGAAGTTGTCAATATTCCACTTGTTCTCGATGCTGATGCGCTCACGATGCTGGCATCGATGCCTCAGTGGCTTCAAGCGATTCCTGAACAGACCGTTATGACTCCTCATCGTGGAGAACTGGAGCGGTTGGTGGGTAAGCAAAGCAGTTCCTACGACCTTTTGCAGAAGACGCTCCTGTTTGCACGACAATATGGAGTCGTGGTCGTGATGAAGGGCGCTTTTACGGCAGTGGTCACTCCTGATGCTAAAGCCTATTTCAATACGACGGGGAATCCCGGTATGGCTACGGCCGGTGCTGGCGATGTGCTAACAGGCATCATTCTTGCTTTGCTTGCGCAAGGCTACAAGGCTGAAGATGCAGCCCGACTTGGTGTCTATGTTCATGGACTTGCTGGTGATTTTGCTGCAGACCATCTCGGACAAATGTCTCTCATTGCATCCGACATTGTGGCGGCTCTGCCTCAGGCTTTCAAATTACTGACTGACTCTCTCTCAAATTCAGATAATCGTTGATTATGAAGAAAATATTTTTAACCCTTTCGGGACTGTGTCTGGCAATCATGATGGCAGCACAGACAACAAGTTTCAATCCTGGAGTAACGGCCAACGGTGTCACTTATGCCCTGCCACGTACAGTGCTTCGTGCTGATGTTGCAGCCATAAAGACAGAGTATGTTCCCGGCGAATTTGCTCGCTATGCCGAACGTTACCTGCATCTGCAAGGTGTTGGAGAAGATCGGACGGTGAAGTATTCCATTCAGCAAATTGCCTTAAACCTCGAAGGCGTCCCTGACACACTGAAGGCTTATACTATCAAGTTGAAAGACAAGTCGGTTGCACCGATGGTTGCTCTCAGCCCCAGCGGCATCATTCTTGGTGTAAATGGCGGTGAACAAGCACAGGCAGACAGTAGCATTGACGATGTCTTCCGTTTAGGGAAAAGCACCCACCATCAACTCAATTCGCGTGCCTTCTTTACCGAAGAGATACTTTCCGCAACTTCTACGGCAAAGATGGCAGAGTTGACAGCCGCTGAGATATATGAAATCCGTGAGACACGCAACGCCCTGATGCGTGGTCAACTCGATGCCATGCCACAGGACGGAGCAGCCATGCGACTGGTTCTTGAGCGTTTGAACGAGCAGGAAGCGGCCCTCAACCAACTCTTTACTGGTTACACCGATACGACATGGATTTCAGAAAGTTACAGAATTGAGCCACGCTACTATGAGGACGTTCCCAAGACCGTCCTTTTCCGCTTTTCGCAGAAACTGGGTTTCGTGGATGCCGACGATTTGGCGGGTACGCCTTATTACATCTCAGTGAAAGATCAGCATAGCGTCGTCCTTCCCACGGAAAAAGAGATGGCCAAGCGCAAGATTGAAGGCATCGTTTACAACCTGCCCAGCCAGGCACAAGTTGAAATCATGCAAGGGAATAATGTTCTGCTCTCCAAGACCTATCCCATTGCTCAGTTTGGAACGATTGACCAACTTGCTCCTGCATTGTTCGGCAAAGATGCGACAACGCGTGTCACCTTTCATCCTGCCACTGGCGGGCTGCTTCATCTCCAGCAATAAATTACCCCTCTTTTCATTATAACAACACTACAACATGAAACAAGACGACATCGTGTTCGCTTTGATTGAGAAGGAACACCAGAGACAAGTGAAGGGCATGGAACTCATCGCCAGTGAAAACTACGTGAGCGAGGAGGTTATGGAAGCCCAGGGTTCGTGTCTGACCAACAAGTATGCTGAAGGCTATCCTGGCAAGCGTTACTATGGCGGTTGCGAAGTGGTGGACGAGGTAGAGACGCTGGCCATCGAACGCATCAAGAAACTGTTTGGAGCCGAGTATGCCAATGTCCAGCCCCACAGCGGAGCACAGGCCAATGCGGCCGTATTGCTGACGGTGCTGAAACCCGGCGACACCTTTATGGGTCTCAATCTCGACCACGGCGGACACTTGTCGCATGGCAGCCATGTGAACACAAGCGGCATCCTCTATAAGCCCGTCGGCTACAACCTGAACAGAGAAACATGTCGTGTGGACTACGACGAGATGGAACGCCTGGCACACGAATGCCATCCGAAACTCATCATCGGCGGAGGCTCTGCCTACAGCCGAGAGTGGGACTATAAGCGTATGCGGAAGATTGCTGACGAGGTCGGCGCACTCTTAATGGTCGATATGGCACACCCGGCTGGTCTGATTGCTGCGGGTTTGCTCGACAATCCCCTGAAATATGCCCACATCGTCACTTCGACCACCCACAAAACCCTTCGTGGGCCTCGAGGCGGAATCATTTTGCTCGGCAAAGACTTTGACAATCCCTGGGGCTTGACGACACCGAAAGGAGAAGTGAAAAAGATGTCGGCCCTCATCAATTCGGCCGTTTTCCCCGGTCAGCAAGGCGGTCCGCTCGAACATGTGATAGCAGCCAAAGCCGTTGCCTTTGGCGAAGCACTCCAACCCGAATTCATCACCTATCAGAAGCAGGTGAAGAAGAACGCTGCTGTCTTGGCACAGGCACTGATGGACCGCGGATTCTTTATCTGCTCGGGAGGCACCGACAACCACTCCATGCTTGTTGACCTGCGCACCAAGTATCCCGACCTGACAGGCAAGGTGGCCGAACGAGCCCTTGTCGCTGCAGACATCACAGCCAACAAAAACATGGTGCCCTTCGACACCCGTTCTGCATTCCAGACGAGCGGCATCCGACTGGGTACACCAGCCATGACCACCCGTGGAGCCAAAGAAGACCTCATGCTTCTCATTGCCGAGATGATTGAGACCGTGCTCAACGACCCCGAGAACGACCGCGTCATTGCAAACGTTCGTGAAAAGGTTAACAGCATCATGAAAGATTATCCCATCTTTGCCTGGTAATTTATTCTTTGTAACTTGTACTTTGTAATTTGTACGTGACCAGATGAAGTTGCTCGGGATGACCATAGCGGAACTGCAAGACGTGGCAGCGAAATTTTCGTTGCCACGCTTTGCTGCCCGTCAGATGGCACAGTGGATGTACCGCAAACACGTCACCTCGGTCCTCCAGATGACCAATCTTTCCCTCGCCGCTCGCACCCAACTGAAAGCCGCAGGATATGAAGTCGGCTATGTTGAACCGTTGCAAACCCAGCGCAGCATCGACGGAACCGAGAAATACCTTTTCCCCACCGAGAGCGGACAACAAGTCGAAACCGTGCTCATCCCCGACAATGAACGTCGCACCCTCTGCATCTCCACCCAAGTGGGCTGCAAGATGAACTGCCTCTTCTGCCATACAGGCAAACAAGGATTCCACGGCAATCTCACCGTGACCGACATACTTGCACAAGTGCTCTGGGCCCAACGCAACGTCGGACTCACCAACATCGTCGTGATGGGGCAGGGCGAACCCCTCGACAACCTCGACAACCTGCTCCGCGCCCTCGACATCCTCACCTCCGACGACGGGTTCGGATGGAGTTCCAAGCGCATCACCGTCTCAACCGTCGGACTGCGGAAGACACTCCACCGCTATCTCGACGAGAGCCAATGCCACCTCGCCGTCAGCCTCCACTCGCCCCTCCACGAGCAGCGCCTCCAACTCATGCCAGCCGAGCGCCAATACCCCATAGCCGAACTCGTTGACAGCCTTCGTCAGCGTGACGACTTCCAGCATCAGCGCAGGCTCTCCTTCGAATACATCGTGTGGCATGGACTCAACGACACGCCTGTCCACGCCCAAGCCCTTATCCAACTCCTGCGCCCACTCAACTGCCGCGTCAACCTCATCCGTTGGCACGCCATCCCCGGCGCCACACTCCCTCCCAGCGACGAGCCATCCATGCTACAGTTCCGCGACCACCTCACCCGTCACGGCATCTACACCACCATCCGCGCCTCACGCGGAGAAGACATCATGGCCGCCTGCGGACTGCTGGCCTCCCCTAAAAAAAACTCAAGTCCCCTCTAACTCCCCCTATGGGGGAGGACCCTCGACTCTTGACCCTAGACACCTTGACTCTTGACCCTAGACAAAAATAAAAAACCAGCATGAAGAATAAAGAATTCAGAAGCCCCTCCTTGAGAGGGGTTGGGGAGGTCAGGGGCCTACTCATCCTCCTCACAGCACTGCTCCTGCTGACAGCCTCCTGCGACGTCGGAACCCAGCGGCCACCACGCCGCCACCGCCGCTCGCTCCTCGTGCCCTCATCCTCCGGCAACCCTTACGAAGTCATGGTCGTAGCCGACGACACCCTCTGGAACGGCTACGCCGGCCGGGCCCTGCGCGAAGTGCTCGGACGCGCCATTCCCATGCTCCCACAGCACGAGCCTGTCTTCCATGTCAGCCATGTCACCGAGCGCCACTACGACCGCATCACCAACCTCTTCCGCAACATCATTCTGCTCAAGACCTCGCCCTACCGCGCCGAACCTAAGATACGGGTCGAGCGCGACCTTCACGCCTCGCCCCAACTCGTCATGACCATCGAAGGCGCATCCGACCAGCAACTCTCGCCCTTCATCACCGAACAGTCCTCCTTCCTCGTCCGCTACTTCACCGCCGAGGAAATCAACCGCGAAGCCACACGCCTCGAAGACCAGTACAACATCAAGTTCAACCAGAAAGTGCAGGAAATGTTCGGCTGCGAAATGTACATTCCCGCCGACATCCGCAAAATGAAAGTCGGCAATGACTTCATCTGGGCCAGCGACGATGGGCTCACCTCCATCCAGAACATCTGCATCTACAGTTACCCCTACTTCACCGAACGCGTCTTCAGCGGCCGCAACGCCTACATGGCCCTGCGCGACTCCTTCATGCGCGCCAACATACCCGGCGAGCATCCCGGCAGTCACATGGCCACAAACCATGAGTTCTGCGACGTCACCAACATGGACATCCAGGGCCACTACGTCCAGGAGGCACGCGGACTGTGGGAAATGACCGGCGAAGCCATGGGCGGACCCTTTGTCGCCCATTCCCAGGTCGATACCGTCAACAACCGCGTCATCGTCGTCGAAGGATTCGTCTATGCCCCCGACAAGATGAAGCGCACGATGCTCCGCCGCCTCGAAGCAGCCCTCTACACCCTCCGCCTGCCAGCCCGACACTGATGCCGCCCGCATGGCGGAAATGTCCGGACAGCCTCAATTCTCCGCCTCCTGCACACCGTTCGCCGTACCACCGCAGTGGAACGGTCGTTTCAGCACAGAGAAACTTTTGTACCACTGCGCTGGTACAGTTGTACCAACGCGGAGAAATTTTTTTGGTACTTAAGGCTGAGGTGCGGGCAACAATATTTTCGGGAGAGAGCCGTTTTTCCCTGTTTTCTTCTTGCGTATATGCGCAGAAAATGCTAAATTTGCAGGAAAGAATTAAAAACAATTATTTCAACACGTCTGATTTATGAAGCGTTTTTTATGTGTTCTCATGCTGTTTGCCCTCGTTTCGGCCAGCATGTTTGCCCAGTTTGAGAAGGGCAAGAAGTATGTAGGTGCGTCGCTCTCGAGTGCGGGACTTTCGTACAGCGACTACGACGAGTTTGCCCTGGGCATCAACCTGGTTGGCGGCTACATGATTGAGCAGGACTGGATGCTGATGGGTGATTTCGGTATGGACCTGCGCCGCGGCGATTTTCAGGAAATTTCGCTGGGAGGCAAGGTGCGCTACTACATTGAGCAGAACGGTCTGTTCCTGAGTGCGGGCCTGCGCTATCTGCACCGTTTCTCCAATTTCAATGACCTTCAACTGACGCCCGAGGTAGGCTATTGCTTCTTCCTGGGCGGACATGTCAGCATCGAACCTGCGCTCTACTACGACATGAGCCTTTCCGACTTTGGCCACAAGAGCAAGGTCGGGGTGAAGGTCGGCTTGGGCTATTATTTCTGAGGGTCATGAAGATGATAAAAGGTTCGTTTGCCTCGTCGGCCGAGTTAGTGGCTCTGGCCGATGAGGCGACGTCTGATTATGTAGCGCTGTGCCTGAAGGCAGAGCCTGTGGTGCTGGGCTATCGTGCGCTGGAGCGCATGGAGCAGGTGGCACGGCTGACAGGTGCAAAATGGGTGTATGCCGACCGCTATGTCGTGAAGAACGGACAGCGCGAGGCGGTGCGTTGCCTCGACTATGAGGTGGGCAGTGTGCGCAACGATTTCGACATGGGTGCCGTGCTGCTCGTCGAGACGGAGGCCTTGCGCCGCTATGTGCAGGAGCAGGAGAACGGACAGTGGAGGTATGCTGCGCTGTATGACCTGCGTCTGTGGATTTCGAGACAGACGGATGTGGAGCGGCCCATCCTTCACCTGGGAGAACTGCTCTACACGGAGGAGGAGGCAGACGTGAGGCTGAGCGGAGTAAAGCAGTTTGACTATGTCGATCCGCGCAACCGTGAGGCGCAGGTGGAGTTTGAACAGGTTTGTACGAGACACCTGAAGGCTATCGGTGCGTGGATTGACGGGACGAAGGCAGAACGCATTGTCCCGGGCGAATGGACGGCAGGGGAGGCTTCGGTCATCATCCCTGTGCGAAACCGTGTGCGCACGATTGAGGATGCCGTGCGTTCGGCCTTGTCGCAAAAGACAGACTTCGACTTTAACGTGATTGTCGTTGACAACCATTCGACGGACGGAACGACGGAGGTGCTGCGACGGCTGTCGGGCGAGGATGGGCGTGTAGTCTGCCTTGTTCCGGAGCGGACGGACCTGGGAATCGGCGGCTGCTGGGATTTGGCTGTACGCGAAGAGCGCTGTGGCCGCTTTGCAGTGCAACTGGACAGCGACGACCTGTATAGCAGCGAACATACGCTGCAGCGCATTGTCGATGAGTTCCATCGGCAGGGCTGTGCGATGCTGATTGGCAGTTACCGCATGTGTGACTTCCAGTTGCAGACGCTGCCGCCTGGCATCATTGACCACAGGGAATGGACCGACGAGAATGGCGTGAACAACGCGCTGCGCATCAATGGACTGGGTGCGCCTCGGGCTTTCTACACGCCGCTGCTGCGTCGGCTCGGTGTGCCCAACACGAGTTATGGCGAGGACTATGCGCTGGGCCTTGCTTTTTCACGACGTTACAAGATTGGGCGCATCTATGACGAACTCTATCTTTGCCGCAGATGGGAGGGAAACTCGGATGCGGCGCTCTCGCCTGAAAAGGTGAATGCGAACAATCGCTATAAGGATTCGCTGCGCTCGATGGAGATTCTGGCTCGGCAGCGCATGAATGCTGAACGGGTATGACGAAGAAGGAAATCAAGAATTTCTTCGACACTCAGTTGGCTGCGTGGGAACTGGCCAGAAGGAACTGCAGCGACCTGCAGCGGGCTGAATTGCGTGAGGGAGTGTGGCAGGATTGCAGGTTGGCAGTCCAGTTTAATCCGGCACGCATGGTTTCGACGGGTGCTGCCATTGACCGAAAAACCATCGAGCAGCGCCCGTGCTTTCTCTGCGCCAAAAATCGTCCGCCGGAGCAGGTGGCTGTCCCGATGTTGGGACACTACGAACTGCTGGTGAACCCTTTTCCCATTTTGCCTCTGCACTTCACGTTGCCTTCGACTCTGCACGAGCCGCAGCACATCCGTACTACCTTTATCGACATGATGCGTATGACGGCGCTGCTACCCGGACTTTTTCTTTTCTACAACGGGCCTCGTTGTGGAGCCTCGGCACCTGACCATTTGCATTTTCAGGCAGGCCAGCGGGGAATCGTCCCCGTTGAACGTGACTTTGGTCTGCTCTACCGTCCGAAGGGTTGTGGAGAAGGCGTATTTCCGCTGTGTGGTTACGTCGTGAATGGGTGGGTGATTGTGGCAAAAAGTGCTGAAGAAAGCGAAAAACTGTTCGGCACACTCTATGACACCATGCCGCAGGACGATGAAAGCGGCGAACCAATGATGAACGTGTTGGCCTGGTATGAAGAGGAAGAGGGAACGTACATCAGCCTTATTCTGCCTCGCTGCAAACATCGTCCCGACTGCTACTGGGCTGCAGGCGTGGAGAAGTGCCTGGTCAGTCCCGGTGCGCTCGACATGGGCGGGCTCGTCATCACGCCTCGAAAAGAGGACTTTGAACGAATGACTCCAGAACGTTTGGTTACTATTTTGCGTGAAGTCGGCTTATGAAACTGGTTGATGCTCCCCAGAAAGAACCTGTCATCCGAGTCGGCATCCTGCACTCAGAATCTGTGCCGGAAGTGCACCGCCATGCCGACGGAACTTTTTCTCTGCAAAAAGTGAAGATTGGCATTGATTTTCATTGGGAACGGCTCGAAGAGCAGACGTTTGCAGGGCAGTTGCACATCGAGAGGGACGAAAGTGGCTATTGGGCGGTGAACGAATTACCGCTTGAGCAATATCTTGAAAGTGTGGTGAGCAGCGAGATGCGAGCCGAGGCTTCGTTGGAATTTCTGAAGGCTCATGCTGTCATAGCCCGCAGTTGGGCTTTGGCGGCACCGAAGGGGCACACCTTGTTTGACGTCTGTGCCGACGACCATTGTCAGCGCTATCAAGGCATCAGCCGCATTACGAACGAGAATGCACGTCGCGCTGTCAGAGAAACTTTCGGCCAGGTTCTCACGTATGGCGGCGAAATCTGCGATGCGCGCTACAGCAAATGTTGTGGCGGACGGACAGAGGTGTTTGAGACGTGTTGGGAGGACGTACATGTCCCCTATCTCGAGAGCGTGGAATGCCCCTATTGCCACACACACGACGATGCCATTCTGCGCCAAGTGCTCAATGATTATGACCAGGAGACGCACGACTTCTATGAGTGGAACGTGACGTACAGCCAGGAAGAACTGACAGACCTGATTCACAGCCGTCTGTCGAAGGACATAGGTGTTGTCACCGACCTCATCCCCTTGAAGCGAGGTCCATCGGGGCGAATCTTTGAATTGGAAATAGTCGGCACGTCGGGAAGCATCACCGTCGGCAAGGAACTTGCTATCCGCCGCGCTCTGAGTCCTACACACCTCTATTCGTCGGCCTTCGATGTGGAAAAGCCTGATGACAAGTCCTTTGTGCTCCACGGCCGAGGTTGGGGACATGGGGTAGGGCTTTGCCAGATTGGTGCAGCCGTCATGGGAGAGCAGGGATTTGACTATGAACATATTTTGAAACATTATTACAAAGGAATTGAAATCAAACAGATTTATGAACGCTAATCTTTCTTCTAAAAAATCGCCCTGGTGGTGGGTGCCGTCGCTCTACATCGGCGAAGGACTTCCCAATGTGGTCGTCATGTCCGTCGCCGTTGTGATGTACACACAGATGGGGCTTTCGGACACCGAGATAGCCCTCTACACGAGTTGGCTCAGCCTTCCCTGGGTGATAAAGCCCCTGTGGAGTCCCTTTGTGGATCTCTACAAGACCAAGCGCTGGTGGGTGCTGCTCATGCAGGTGCTCCTCGGCTCGTCGCTGGCAGGAGTTGCCTTCACGCTCAACACGCCCTTTTGGTTCCAGGGTACGATGTTTTTCTTCTTCCTCATGGCCTTCAGCAGTGCCACTCATGACATTGCCGCCGACGGTTTCTACATGCTCGAACTGAACAGCCACCAGCAGGCATGGTTCGTTGGCATCCGAAACACCTTCTACCGGCTTGCGGTCATCTTCGGCAATGGCGTGCTTGTGCCAGTGGCAGGCGTCCTGCAGGTCTATTTCCGAAACGATATTGCCTTCACCTGGAGCCTCGTCTTCTACGGCCTTGCAGCCCTGTTCATCGGACTTTGGCTCTGGCACCGATTCATCATGCCCCGTCCTGATGCGGACCGACGGCTGGACAGCAATGCACAAGAAGTCTGGTCGGGAATCAAACGGATGTTCGTCACATTCTTCCGAAAACTGCCGCCGCGTCAGACTCTCTTTGCCATGCTTTTCCTGCTGTTCTACCGTTTCCCCGAAGCCATGCTGACCAAGATGTCGGCTACGTTCCTGATGCGACCGAACAGCGACGGCGGACTGGGTCTTTCGTTGCAAGAAATCGGTCTGGCCAACGGCACGGTGGGACTCATCGGGTTGCTGCTGGGAGGCATCGTCGGCGGATGGCTGGCCAGCCGCGACGGCTTGAAGCGATGGCTGTGGCCAATGGTTTGTGCCATCACGCTGCCCGACATTGTCTATGTCTATCTCTCCTTTGCCATGACCGATAACCTGTTGCTCATCTCGTCCTGCCTGTTTATTGAACAGTTCGGCTACGGACTCGGATTCACGGCACTGACGCTCTACATGCTTTTCTACAGTCAGGGAGAGTTCAAGACGTCGCACTATGCCATCTGCACTGGTCTTTCCTATTTGGGCCTGATGCTGCCAGGCATGGTGAGCGGTTGGATCAAAGACGTTGTCGGCTATCAGACCTTTTTCCTTCTGGTCATGGCATTCTGCGCCATCACCTTTGTCGTGGCTGCCCTCATCAAGATAGACGAAGGCTTCGGCAAGAAATAAGGGTTCGCTGAATTTTACAGCGCAGTGATACCGTCGTTCCACTGCGGTGGTACAACGGTTTCACTGTGCCGGTACACAAATACCACTGCGTTGGTACAACTGTACCAACTCGAAGAAACAAAAATGGTACTGCAGCATACACGATGTATGACTTGCAGTACCATTTCGTTGTTTTTCAGACGATTCGGAAGAGGGATGGGGGTCAGAAACGGGTGAATGACAGACGCAATTTGTCGGTCGAGAGGTAGAGGCTGCTGCCGTTGAGCGTCTCGACGGTGAACGTCTCGGTCAGTTGGTTGATGCCGTAAGGTTTCAGCACCTCGACATCCTCAATCGGTTCGTCGCCTTTGTACTGAACGCCTTTGTGAGGTTCGGACAGCGTGAGTTTGCCGTCTTTGTGTTCAAAGCGGAAAAGATACTCGGGAGAATCTTCGACATATTTGTCCTGGACGGACATCAGGTTCATCTGAACGGCCCAGAAAATGCCGCTCTCACGGAGGTCGAGCACTCCGCCAGTAGCCAGAGTGTCAACCCGTGTCAACTTCCAGAACCCGTCGAGTTTGCCGTTGTCCGAAGTTTCCAGCGTGCAGGAGAACAGTAGTGAGCCAAGTGCGAGGCACAGCGCTGAAACGGAAATTATCTTTTTCATTTTACTAAGAGTCCTGATTTGCGAATCGTTAACTGGGTTCCGAAATTGTTGCCGACAATGGTGCCGTGGTCAAAACCCATTGCAAGACCGACGCTCCATCCGTCGAGCCACGAACGGGAGAATGCATAATGGGCTTCGGCCAAGAGGCTGAGTTGGCGGCGCGAATGGGTGAAGGGACGTTTGTAGGTGCCAAACCCCTCCTGCCATGTTCCGAGCAGACGATAGTCGAGTGCTGGGATGGGACGTCCGCTGATGCCCAGATGAAAGGCCATGAAACGGCTGTTCTCCACCTCAATCTGTCCGTCGTCGTTGTAGATGGGGGAACGGAAGAGGGGATTGCCCATCACCTGTCCCCAGTGCTGCCAACCGGGATAGAGGCGGTGGTTGTAGTAATTGTCGTTTCCGCCGATGTGGTCGCTGATGTTGGGGTTGTGGTCGTGGTAAATAGGGCCGCTCTGATATTTCGTGTACATGTATTCGGCAACAATGTCGCGCACCCAAGTGCCTTGCTTGAGATTGAGTTCGGCACCCAGCAGGATATCCTTAAGACCATAGAGCAGATAGCGTCGCTTGCTCTTCTTGTTCCAGTCGGCACCCGTTCCGTAGCCGTCGTAGTCGAGGTGGAACATGCCTGAATGGTCCTCGAAGAAGTGGTCGGCATAGATGCTGAAACGCCAGTAGCGGCGGTCGTAGTTGAGTCGCATCATCCAACTGCCCAGTTGGTTGCCTTCGACATTGTTAAACTCAGCGTCCTTTTCATAACTGTCAGATCCGCCGGGGACAAAAGCGTTCCAGAAAGCCTTGAGACCTGTCTCGTTAGGCATCTTGGTCATCACTCCCTTGACGGGACGATAGGTGGTGCCGCCAAACTGCGAAGCCATTTCCAGGCCGGCCTCAAAGGAGAGAGGATAGTCGTAGTCTTCGTTGGCAATGCGCAGATAGCCTGCCTTACTATGGTAAAGGGCATAGTCGGCATATCGACTCTGACGGTTGGTGAAATCGTGCTGCCACTTGTCGTCGGTCATCATTCCATATCCAATATGCACTTTCACTTGGAGCCAACCGCGAGTGAGGGGCACATTGGTCCATTCGGGAATACCAATACGCACTTGGGGAACTGGACGTGCGTTGATGCCGAATGTCTGTGAACCTGTGCTCAAACGGTTGTTCTTCAGTTCCATCGGCCTTTCCTTCGCACCGACCGACAGTTCCAGCGCGCGGTATTGAAGGTCGGCATAAAGTTGCTGCACAACAAGCGTACTGGTGAAGTTCCCGGCCAGGGCAAAATCTGCACCGTAGCCCAAGCGCCAGCGATGGGTTGCATCCTGATGGGCATCACGGAAAATGCCTGCACGCAGATAGGCAGAGTTCCGCTCGATGGACGAAAGTCCATGACGGTTGGAAGTCAGCCAGAATGGGGCATGATCGCCGTCGCTCAGTGTGGCAGAAAACTCGGCGCTGTACTCAAGTCCATGTATTGAACGCTCAAAGAAAGTGCTGTCTTGCTCTCCAACCTGTGCAGCAGCGGAGAGAGACATGAACCCAAGTGACAATAATAGAACTTTGTGCTTCATAAAGTGATAGGGAGGGCCTGATTATTTCGCGTAACTGACAGCACGTGTTTCTCGGATGACCGTAATCTTCACCTGTCCCGGATAGGTCATCTCGTCCTGAATCTTCTTGGCAATCTCTGTGCTGAGCGTTTCAGTCTCCTTGTCACTGATCTTGTCGGCACCGACAATAACGCGGAGTTCGCGACCGGCCTGAATGGCATAAGTCTTCGTGACGCCAGGGTAGGCGAGTGCCAACTGTTCAAGATCGTGGAGACGCTTGATGTAGGCTTCAACAATCTCGCGGCGAGCGCCAGGACGTGCTCCGCTGATGGCGTCACAAACCTGCACGATGGGAGCGAGCAGTGTTTGCATTTCCATCTCATCGTGGTGGGCACCGATGGCGTTCACAATGTCGGGCTTTTCCTTGAACTGTTCAGCCAGTTTTGCACCGTAGAGTGCGTGCGGTGTCTCTGGGTCTTCATCGGGGACCTTGCCTATGTCGTGCAGCAATCCGGCACGACGTGCTTTCTTGGGATTGAGGCCGAGTTCGCTGGCCATGACCGCTGCAAGATTTGCTGTTTCGCGAGAGTGCTGCAGAAGGTTCTGACCGTAGGAAGAACGATACTTCATCTTGCCGACCAGGCGGATGAGTTCAGGGTGCAAACCGTGTATGCCGAGGTCGATAGCCGTGCGCTTACCAGTTTCGATGATTTCCTCTTCGACCTGACGCTTGACTTTGGCAACGACTTCTTCGATGCGTGCCGGATGGATACGTCCGTCGGCCACGAGTTGGTGGAGGGCAAGACGACAAATTTCACGGCGCACGGGATCGAATGCGCTGATGACGATGGCTTCAGGCGTGTCGTCCACAACGATTTCAGTTCCTGTGGCTGCTTCAAGTGCGCGGATGTTGCGGCCTTCGCGTCCAATCACACGGCCTTTCACTTCGTCGGAGTCAATATGGAAGACGGTGACGCTGTTCTCGATGGCGGTTTCGGTTGCGACACGCTGAATGCTCTGGATGACAATGCGTTTGGCTTCTTTGGTGGCTGTCATTTTTGCATCATCGATGATTTCGTTGATGTACTGCTGTGCCTGCGACTTTGCTTCGTCCTTCAGGCTTTCGACAAGATGCTCTTTGGCTTCTTCGGCGGAGAGTCCGCTGATGGTTTCGAGTTTGGCGCGCTCTTGCTCGGTCATCTTGTCGAGTTCAGTCTTCTTCTGTTCAAGCAGTGCGTTTTGGCGTTCGAGCGACTCTTGCAGTTTGTCGGTTTCGGCTTTTTTGCGTTGCAGGTCTTCGTGACGTTGGTTGAGCGAGAGTTCGCGCTGCTTCATCTTGTTTTCGGCTTGCTGCAGTTTCTGGTTTCGCTGAGCAACTTCTTTTTCGAGTTCTGCTTTTTTGTTGAGGAATTTTTCCTTGACTTCGAGCAGTTTGTTTTTCTTGATGGTTTCAGCCTGTATTTCAGCGTCTTTCATCTTTTGGTTGTATTTCTGCTTAAGTACGTAGCGGAAAAGAACGAATCCTAATATTCCACCAACGAGCAGACTTACAAGCGCAACAATTATGGTTATGGGTTCCATTTTGATTGATTGTTTTGATTTAGTTATTTAATGTTGTTATAGAGTCACACAAACAAGTTGCAAGCATTTTCTTTTTGTTGAAAACGTCTGCAGAGTCTGGAAGTGCGAATGTGTGAAAGGGGTGTGTGCTACTTGAGTACGTTGTCCAGTTCTTTTTCGAGGTCGGTGATGGCTTCCATCAGTGGACCTGTGCTGGCGGTGTTGCTGGCATGGACAGCATCGACGGCTGTGTAGAGCATCACCATAGCGTAGTATGTCTTTTCGGGCAGGCCGGAGTAGAGGTCCCTCAACTTGCGCAGGCGGTCCTGGATGAGTGAGGCTGCATCACGATACACCTTCTCTTCGTCTGTGCTGTTGACGGTCAGTGGAAGGTCAACACCTTCGATGTTTACTTTGATGTTCAACTTGCCCATGTTTATGATTCCGTACTCAACTGGTTGATACACTTGTTAACTTCGCGCACGAGTTTGGTGATTCGCATCTTCGCCTCATGGTGTTCGTCGTCGTTGATTTGAATCATCTTCGCTACTTTCAGATTCTTATAGTCGCTTTGGCTCTGACGGAGTTCTGATTGCAGACGTTCGATGTCAGCCTCTTTCCGCTCCAGTTCTGTGTACAGGTCGGCCACCTCCTTCTGTGTTGTCTGATAGAGGGAGATAAGCCGGCGAACCTTAGCCTCGAATTGCTTCATCTGTCTTTTTTCTTCGTCCGTCATATTGCCTTGTTTTTATTTTTTCATTTTTGCCTCGGCCTTCTTGACGTCCTCCTGCGATGGATTCGGCTCTTTCTTGGCCAGCACAATCACGTTGTAAACATATTCTGCCGTCCACTGCTCGGAGAGTCCGAGTTGTTTGTGGTAGCGGCGCACTGAGAAGACGGCCTTGCGTGTGGCGTCGTCTGTCCAGTCGTCTTTGTTGAAGATGTCGCTGACGGTCTTGTCGGTGAGGGTGCGGAACATCTTCTTCATGAATCCGGGGATGCGGAACTTCCATTTCATCAGGTTGCCCACGAGCATCATGAGTTCCTGTGAGAATCCCTGAAACTGGTACAGGTACTGCGTAACGTCCTGTTGGCGCCGGCATCCTTTCTTGATGCTTGCGTCAATTTCGGTGAAGAAGTTGTCGCTGATGCCGTAGAGGTTTTGCATCAACTGCCGGCACGCCTTCTTTTCTCCCTGTCCGAGGCGGTTATTGATGGTGGCCACTTTGAGCGACCGCTTGAAGGCCATCATGTCGGGCAGGGCTGAAATCTGGTTGATGCCCAGTTGTGCAGCCAGTGAACTTTGGAAATAGACACGTATGAGTGTCATGAAGTCTTCCATTCCGCCCACCTTATTCTGCTGTTTCTTTCTAAAGATATTGGTGAAAAAACTCATTCTTTGTAGATGATTTACAGTGTTTAACCAACTATTTCCTCAAATTTAACTGCAAAGATACGATTAAGTGAGCGAAATACAAAATGAAATGCGAAGTTTTTTCATTTTTATTTCCGAACGAGAGTATCTTCGACGTCAGTCAGCGATACGATTAAGTGAGCGAAATACAAAATGAAATGCGAAGTTTTTTCATTTTTATTTCCGAACGGCGGTGCAAAAAGTTTGGTTAAGCATTAACGGAAATCGCTTTTAACGGAAGTTCGGCGTAGAAAAAACATGGAAGTAATTGATGACACGGGAAAAGGATGCGCCATGTTTATCACACGTCAATCTTCATCAATCATCTCGTCAGTCTCATAAAATAATGATTTCTAAAGATTGATGAATAGATTTGTGAAGATTGACGTGAAAGAATCTGCGGGAGTTGCTGTGTGTCCTACATGGCTTTGCTTGCGCCAACTCGCGCTATTTTGGTTTGGGACACAAACGGGTGCTGTACCAAAAAATTTCGGCTGCGTTGGTACAACTGTACCACTGCGGTGGAACAAAAATTTCACTGCGGTGAAAATGTTGTACCACTGCGGTGGAATTTCTGTTCAACTGTGGTTCGTCTAATGTGGAACTGTGCCAGTTCTTTTTTCAGGACAAAAAAGAAGTGCGTATGGTGCAGTGTATCAATCAGAATCCTTTTTCATCTTCTTCTGGAACTCTAACAGCACGTTGATAATTTCAGTGCTGTCGTCCGACAGCGTGAGCAGAAGGTTTTTGTACTTGCCCTTCTGGACAAGGTCTTGCAGAAGGGTGTAGGCCGGCATTTCCTCTGTCCAGAAATGGGTGCCGAGGAAAATCATGGGGCTGGAGAATCCGAACGAAAGGTAGTGATTCTGCACGGCCTCTTGGAAGATTTCCTGCATGGTCCCGGCGCTGCCAGGGGCGTAGATGATTCCACCGTATGCCAGCGTGAGGATGCTGTCTTCGCGGATGCTGTTTTCAAAGAACTTGGCGATGTGGGTGGCAAAGGGCGTCGAGGGCTCGTGGCCGTAGAGCCATGTCGGTATGCCCAGACTCTCGAATTTATGGTTGTCGCTCGATAGGCGCGGTTGAGGATAGGTTTGCATCACCTGGAATGATGAAGCGAGCCATCCGTCGTCGCGGAACGAAGGGTAGGGCAGCAGCAACTGAAGGGCTGCATCCAGTTCGTCGTCGCTTCGGCCAGCCATCCATGCGCCGAAATGCGTGGCTTCCATAGCACCTGGTCCACCTCCGCTAAGCATCAGGAAACCCTGCTCTGTGAGGTGCTTGCTGATGTAGGCAATTTCACGATACAGGGTGTCAGTGCGCAACAGGGCGTGTCCTCCCATGATGCCGACACAGTGCAGGCTGTCGTGCTGCGAGAGAAACTCGTTCAGCGCGACGTGTACCCCGTTGTCGTGCAGGATGCGTGCCAGCGATTCGGCCATGCTGCCGGGCTGTTTGCCCATGTCCATGAAGTGCTGATAGACGCGGCTGTCGAAACACGTTGCGAAAGTGTCGGGACGGCTTGGATCGTACCCCTGATATAGTTCGGATGCTTGGTAGAGGCTGTGACGTGTCACGTCGAAGGGGACGGCAACGAGGTGCGCGATGATGTCCTGTGCCTGAATCTGGTCGGTTGATGTTATCATTGGTCAGAAATTTGTTTGTCGGAGCAAAGTTAAGTAATTATGTTGAAAAAATACGTGATGCCGAGAGATTTTTTTAATCTATAATTTTTAATTTCCAATTTATTTATTGTATCTTTGCAATCGGTAAACTCCTTAAATCGTAATATTATGAGCAAAACACCGACTCCCCACAACGGGGCAAAACTGGGCGAAATCGCCGAAACTGTCATCATGGCTGGCGACCCGCTGCGTGTGAAATTCATGGCCGAGAAGTTTCTGGACAATCCCGTTCAGTTCAACAACGTGCGTGGCATGTTGGGCTACACTGGTACGTACAACGGAAAACGGGTGAGTGTCATGGGACACGGCATGGGTATGCCTTCGCTGGGCATCTACACCTACGAACTTTATCACTTCTATGATGTGCAGACCATCATACGTGTCGGCTCTGCCGGCGCCATCCTGGACGACCTGAAACTGGGCGACCTGGCCATTGCAATGGGTGCCTGCACCGACTCCAACTATGCCCGCCAGTACGAACTGCCTGGGACGTTTGCACCGATTGCCGACTTCGGTCTGCTGCGTGGTGCAGTCGAGGAGTGCGAACGCCGTGGCTATGCCTACAAGGTAGGCAACGTCATGTCGTCCGACACCTTCTACACCGAGAATGCGCACACCGACAAGTGGATTAACATGGGCGTCATGGCTGTCGAGATGGAGATTGCCGCTCTCTACATGAATGCTGCCCGTGCCGGAAAGCGTGCACTGGGCATCTGCACCGTCTCCGACCACATCATCCGCGGCGAATCGACCACGGCCGAGGAGCGTCAGAACACGTTCACGAAGATGATGGACGTGGCCTTCTCTCTCATTTAGCAACTGACATCAAGCCCAATTTGACTTGAATGCAAATGTGTGGACGGTGAGGATGCCGTCCACACATTATTTATTATTATAAGATATGTGAATTTGCCGTGTTATGTTATTGACACTTGGCAAAAAATGCGTCTTTCGGTCAGCGTCACAGCACTTGTTGACGACAAACCTGCAATAAATTTGGAATTGTGCGCGCTTAATCGTACCTTTGCAAAAGATTTAGGAACAAAGTCTTATGCGTGAACTCGAACTGAAGTACGGCTGCAACCCGAATCAGAAGCCGTCGCGTGTGTTTATGGAGGATGGCACGGAACTGCCCCTCGAAGTGCTCAACGGCCGTCCCGGCTACATCAACCTGCTCGACGCACTGAATGCGTGGCAACTGGTCAGGGAACTGCGTGCCGCAACAGGTCTGCCTGCGGCTGCCTCGTTCAAGCATGTCAGTCCAGCCGGCGCCGCTGTGGGATTGCCCCTGAGCGACACGCTGCGACGGATTTACTTTGTGGGTGACACCGAACTGACGCCGCAGGCTGCGGCCTATGCCCGTGCCCGTGGTGCAGACCGTATGTCGTCCTACGGCGATTTCATTGCGCTGAGCGACGTCTGCGACGAGGCCACAGCCCAGCTCATCAAGCGCGAGGTCAGCGACGGCGTGATTGCGCCGGCCTACACCGACGAGGCTTTGCAGATTCTGCGAGAGAAGCGTAAGGGTACGTACAACGTGCTGAAGATTGACCGGGACTATCGCCCTGCTGCGGTGGAACGCAAGCAGGTGTTCGGTGTGACGTTTGAGCAAGGCCGCAACGAGATTGACCTCTCGAGCGATGCGCTCTTTGAGAACATCCCGACGGAGAACAAGACGTTTACGGACGAGGCCAGACGTGACCTCAAGATTGCGCTTATCACACTGAAATATACGCAGTCGAACAGTGTGTGCTACGTGAAAGACGGTCAGGCCATCGGCATCGGTGCCGGTCAGCAGAGCCGCATCCACTGCACACGTCTGGCCGGACAGAAGGCCGACCTCTGGTGGTTGCGCCAGTGTCCGAAGGTGATGTCCCTGCCTTTCCGCAGCGACATTCGCCGTGCCGACCGCGACAACACCATCGACGTCTATATGGGCGACGAATGGGAAGATGTGCTGCGCGAGGGTACGTGGCAGCAGTTCTTCACCGAACGTCCCGAACCGCTGACTCGTGAGGAGAAGCGTGCCTGGCTCGACCGTCTGACCGACGTCTGCCTCGGCAGCGACGCTTTCTTCCCCTTCGGCGACAACATCGAACGTGCCCACAAATCCGGTGTCCGCTACATCGCACAGGCCGGCGGCTCTGTCCGCGACGACCACGTCATCATGACTTGCGACAAGTACGGCATCGCGATGGCATTCACCGGCATCCGCCTTTTCCACCATTGATTATGGCATCAGAAGAAGAGATTATGCAGGCCATGATGCACGGCATCAACTTTGGCAGCGGCAGGAAGAAGACCGACGACGACACTGACAAGGTGAAGACGAAGGCCCGCAAGAAGGCCTACCATACAGGGGCTCACAACTCGGGATCAGCCCGCCACAAGGCTGAAATTCGGCAGCGTGTGAAAAACCGCGCTTCGCAAAAGAAGAAAAAGTGAACACCGATGGCCGTACTGCCCTGCTGCTGGGCGAAGATGTGATGGAGGCGATGGCGCAGCGACGCGTCATCCTTTTCGGTGTGGGCGGCGTAGGTTCGTGGTGTGCCGAAAGCCTGGTGCGCAGCGGTATCCAGCACCTCACCATCGTCGATAGCGACTGTGTGAGCGAGACGAACATCAACCGTCAACTCATGGCGCTGCAGAGCACCGTCGGACAGCCGAAGGTGGAAGTGCTGCGACGGCGCTTGCTCGACATACGTCCACAGGCCGACATCACTGCCTTGCAGGCCATCTACAGTGCCGACACCGCCAGCAGTTTCCATCTCGAGCAGTACGACTACGTCATCGACGCCATCGACTCGCTGGAGAACAAGGCCCACCTTATCTGCACCGCCACAGCGACCTCTGCCACTCTCTTCTCAGCCATGGGCGCCGCACTGAAACTCGACCCGCAGCGCATCCGTGTGGCAGAGTTCTGGAAGGTGAAAGGCTGTCCGCTGGCCCGTGCCCTGCGCAACAAGATGAAGCGCAGCCATGTGTTTCCTGCCAAGAAGTTCCAGTGCGTCTATAGCGAGGAAGTGTTGCCCAACCGAGGCCATTACGATGCCATCGATACCGACACTTGGACCGCTCAGAAGGCACAGGTGAACGGCACCGTCTGCCACGCCGTCGCCATCTTCGGCTTCACCCTCGCAGGTCTCGTCATTCAAGATATCTACAACAAAACAACCATACAATGTTAACACTCAAACTCATTACCGAAGAAACCGAGCGCGTCGTCGCCGGTTTGGAGAAGAAGCACTTCCCAGGTGCTCGCGAGGCTGTGGAACGCGCCATTGCCCTCGATAAGATGCGTCGCGAAAATCAGACAAAACTCGATGCCACGCTGGCCGAAAGCAAAAAGTTCGCCGCACAGATCGGTGCGCTCATGAAGCAAGGCAAGCGTGAGGAAGCAGAGGCTGCAAAGGCCGAAGTCGCCCAACTCAAGGAACTGACAGCCGACCTACAGCAGAAGATGAAGGAGGCTGAGGACGAACTCACACGCCATCTCTGCACCATCCCCAACATCCCCTACGACAACGTGCCAGAAGGCGCTGCTGCCGAGGACAACCACGTTGTCAAGAGCAACCTGAAAGAGTGCGTCCCCGGCGACACCGTCGGCAACTGGACGGCCAACCCCGTCGTCGAGAGCGCCCGTTTGCCCCACTGGGAACTGGCCAAGAAGTACAACCTCATCGACTTCGACCTCGGCGTCAAAATCTCAGGCGCAGGTTTCCCCGTCTATATCGGCAAAGGCGCACGACTGCAGCGCGCCCTCATCAACTTCTTCCTCGACGAAGCCCGCAAGAGCGGCTACACCGAGGTCATGCCGCCGACCGTCGTCAATGCCGCCAGCGGCTACGGCACAGGTCAGTTGCCCGACAAGGAAGGCCAGATGTACCACTGCCAGGTCGACGACCTCTACCTCATTCCCACGGCCGAGGTACCCGTCACCAACATCTACCGCGACGTCATCCTCGACGAGCAGGACCTGCCCATCAAGAACTGCGCCTACACCCAGTGCTTCCGCCGCGAAGCCGGCAGTTACGGCAAGGACGTCCGCGGACTCAACCGCCTCCACGAATTCTCGAAGATTGAGATTGTCCGCATCGACACGCCCGAACATTCGCAGCAGAGCCACAAGGAGATGCTCGCCCACGTCGAAGGCCTGCTCCAGAAACTCGAACTCCCGTACCGCATCCTCCTGCTCTGCGGCGGCGACCAGTCGTTCACCAGCGCCATCTGCTACGACTTCGAAGTCTATAGCGAAGCCCAGAAGCGCTGGCTCGAAGTTTCGTCGGTCAGCAACTTCGACACCTATCAGGCCAACCGCCTCAAGTGCCGCTACCGCAACGCCGAGACGAAGAAGACCCAACTCTGCCACACGCTCAACGGCTCCGCCCTGGCCCTGCCCCGCATCGTCGCCGCCCTGCTCGAGAACAACCAGACTCCCGA
>ONXQ01000177.1 GCA_900321835.1 uncultured Prevotellaceae bacterium | reverse complement strand
GTCGCTCTGCGAGAACAGTGACAAACTGAAGACGTTCAACGACCGTCTCACCGCTGTCGCACAGGGAGCCGAAGGCGCCCAGATGCCGACGCTCGACGAAATGGACGCGCTGGCCCTTTCGATCAAAGGCGAAGCCAAAACAGTGCTCGCCATCAAGGACGGTGCAACGGGCATGACTTCGGCAGTGTCAACACTGGAGGCAAAACTGAAGAACGCCAGTGGCCTCGACAAGGTGAAGGTGGCCAAGCAGGCTGCCAATGCCACGAAGGTTGCAGGCTTCAGCAAAGACGTTCTGCCCCTGGTGATTGAGGAATCGACGGCTCAGGTCAAGATTGTCGAGGACTTCATCAAAATGCTGAAGTAAGCACACGAGGGACGGAAACCTTCTGTTCCCCCTCATCCACAACAAAACGTCCCATGCAAACATCGCGTTTGCATGGGACGTTTTCCTTTTGCACTTTCCTCGCCTGTCGTCAGGCTTCCCCCACGCCGCCGTAGGCTTCCCCCTCGCCCTTCGGAGAGGGGGTTAGGGGGTGAGGCTTGAGGGGTTAGGGGGTGAGGCTTTCTATCAGTTCTTCGACCGTCACACTCTGCTGCTCACCGGTCTCCATGTTCTTGAGGGTGATTTTGTCCTCGGCCATTTCCGACTCTCCGACGAGGGCGACGAAGGGGATTTGTTTGGCGTTGGCGTAGGACATCTGCTTTTTCATTTTGGCTGCGTCGGGGTAGAGTTCGGCACGGATGCCGGCACGGCGCACGGCGGAGATGGCTTTGAGACAGTAGTCAGCCTCGCGTTCGCCGAAGTTGACAAACAGCAGTTGGGTGGTGCTGACGGCTTCTCGAGGATAGGCGTCGAGTTGGTTGAGCACGTCGAAGATGCGATCGACGCCGAACGAAATGCCGACGCCAGAGAGGCCCGGCATACCGAAAATACCGGTGAGGTTGTCGTAGCGGCCACCTCCGGTGATGCTGCCAATCTGCACGTCCAGGGCTTTCACCTCGAAGATGGCGCCGGTGTAGTAGTTGAGGCCACGGGCGAGGGTGAGGTCCAGTTCGATGGGCACTCCGTCGAGTTTCGAGAGGATGAATTCCGTCTCCTCGATGCCTTTCAGGCCCGTCTCGCTGTCGCGGAGCACCTGGCGCATGGTTTGCAGTTTTTCGTCGTTCGTGCCGCTGAGCAGGATGATGGGTTGCAGTCGGTCAATCTGCGCCTGCGTGAGTCCTGCCTCGGCGAGTTCGGCGTTCACGTTGTCGAGGCCGATTTTGTCAAGTTTGTCGATGGCGACGGTGATGTCCACGATTTTGTCGGCAGCACCGAGCACTTCGGCGATGCCTGTGAGAATCTTGCGGTTGTTGATTTTTATGCACACGCGCACTCCGAAGCGCTGGAACACGGTATCGACAATCTGCATCAGTTCGACCTCGTTCAGCAGCGAATCCGAACCGACAACGTCGCCGTCGAACTGGTAGAATTCGCGATAACGGCCTTTCTGCGGGCGGTCGGCACGCCACACAGGCTGCACCTGGTAGCGCTTGAACGGCAGTGTCAGTTCGTCGCGGTGCTGCACGACATAGCGTGCAAACGGCACAGTGAGGTCGTAGCGCAGTCCTTTTTCACAGATGCGGGATGCCAGTTTCAATGTGCTTGTCGAGGTCATTTCGTCGGGCGTCATGCCGTGAAGGAAGTCGCCGCTGTTCAGAATCTTGAAGAGCAGTTTGTCGCCCTCCTCGCCGTATTTGCCCATGAGCGTGGAGAGGTTCTCCATCGCCGGCGTTTCGATTTGCTGAAATCCGTAGAGGGCATAGACCTCGCGGATGGTCTGGAAGATGTAGTTGCGCTTCGCCATCTCGACGGGCGAAAAGTCGCGTGTTCCTTTCGGAATGCTGGGTTTTTGTGCCATGTGTTACTGAATTTGAGTGCAAAGTTACGACAAATAAGTGAAAAGTGAAAAGTGAAAAGTGAAAAATGCGGAGAAAGCCCCCAGTTTTTCAGATTTCGTAGGGGTATATTTTCGTCCGCAGTTGAAAAAAATTTCGTCCGCAGACGAAATATTTTTCGTCCACAGTTGAAATTTATTTCGTCTGCGGACGAAATTCCGCTCGTCTGCACCGCCCCGGCCACTCGGCCCTGCCCACTGACCTGACGGACAGGCTTTTTCGGAAAGAAAAACTGCTGTTTCGTGAAAAACGTGTTGTTTTTACACAAAAAATTTGGAGGGAATCAAAATAATTTGTAATTTTGTGTCAGAATTACACAACTAAGATTCATTTTTCATTAAAAAACTGAAGCAAATGGAAGGAAATTTTGTTTACAAATACCCGCATCCGGCAGTGACGACCGACTGTGTGATTTTCGGATTCGACGGACAGCAACTCAAGGTGCTGCTCGTCGAGCGTGGCATCGAACCGTATAAGGGCCACTGGGCCTTTCCCGGCGGATTTCTGAAGATGGACGAGACCGCCGACGAGGGTGCCCTGCGCGAGTTGAAGGAAGAGACAGGACTGGAGACGGCCTACATCGAGCAACTCGGCGCCTTCTCGGACGTAAAGCGCG
The DNA here is from genome assembly GCA_900321835.1 of uncultured Prevotellaceae bacterium. GTDB lineage: Bacteria > Bacteroidota > Bacteroidia > Bacteroidales > Bacteroidaceae > UBA3839. Next base: position 919 of record ONXQ01000177.1, on the reverse strand, counting down.
ACCCACGCGAACGTGTCATCACCATTGCCTTCTACGCCCTCGTCAACATCACCGAGGTGAAGGGCGGCGACGACGCAGCCGATGCCCGCTGGTTCCGCATCGACGACATGCCCCTGCTGGCCTTCGACCACGACCACATCCTGCGTGTGGCTCAGAAGCGGCTGAAGGAGCAAATACATTTCAACCCCATCGGTTTCGAACTCCTGCCCGAGGTGTTCACCATGCCGCAGTTGCAGGCCCTGTACGAAGCCATTCTGGAGGTGAAGTTCGACCGACGCAACTTCTCCCGCAAACTGCTCACCCTCGGCCTGCTCGACATGGCCGACCCCGACCAGGAGCGCAACGGCACCCGCACACCCGTGCTCTACCGATTCAATGCCGACAAATACCAGGAGATGAAGCAGCGCGGTTTCCGTCTGGAATTCTGAAACCACAGTTTTCTTTTCATTTTTTTCACTTTTTACTCTTCACTTTTCACTTACAAAATAGCCATGAAGACGAACAGCATCATCGGAGCCATTGCAGGCGACATCATCGGCTCCGCCTACGAATTTCACGCCACGAAGCGCATGGACTTTCCGCTCTTCGTGCCGCAGACGACGTTCACCGACGACACGGTGATGACGATGGCGAACGCCACGTGGTTGCTGAGAGACACTCAACACACGCACAAACAACTGACTGACTTTATGCACAAGTTGGGTCACGCATTTCCAAACCGCGGCTACGGCGGGAATTTTCGCCGCTGGCTCTTCAACCGGGAAACGGTGCCCTACAACAGTTACGGCAACGGGTCGGCCATGCGTGTGAGCCCCGTCGGATTCTATGCAAAGACACTCGACGAAGCACTCAGCCTTGCCAAGATTTCGGCCGAGGTGACGCACAACCACCCCGAGGGCATCAAAGGCGCACAGGCCAC
>ONXQ01000046.1 GCA_900321835.1 uncultured Prevotellaceae bacterium | reverse complement strand
CTACGCCCGCTACGGACTCGACGAGACGATGGTCGTCTGCCGTTCCAACAAGCGTGCCATCGTCTATAACAACGGCATCCGGGCACAGATTCTCGGACGTGAGGAGGAACTTTCGGGCCAGGACCTCGTGATGATTGCGAAGAATAACTATTACTGGACAGCCCCCTCGCCGCAGGGAGAGGAGAGTAATCAATCCTCCGTTTCATTCCTCGCAAACGGCGACATCGCTGTTGTTCAGCGCATTCACAACCAGCGCGAACTCTACGGTTTCCATTTTGCTGATTGTACCCTTCGTTTTCCTGACTATGATGACTATGAGGTTGAAACGACTGTGTTGCTCGACACGCTACATGCCGAGGCGCCGGCCCTGACGCGTGACCAGCAGCAGGCTCTTTTCGACCGCGTCATGGAGGACTATCAGGACATCCCTCTCAAGCGCGACAGGCTGAAAAAGATGAAGGAGGACCCTTACTTCAACGCTGTGCAACTGAAGTATGCCTATGCCGTCACCTGCCACAAGGCGCAGGGCGGACAGTGGAGCCACATCTTCATCGACCAGGGCTACATGACCGACGACATGCTCGGCCCCGACTATTTCCGCTGGCTCTACACAGCCCTCACCCGCGCCACCGACACCGTCTATTTCGTCAACTGGCGCGACGTGCAGACGATGCAGGAAAGTACCATTTAACTACGGAAGATTATTGAGTAAATCCCCTTCTATCAATGAAAAAACGTTAAAAGATTTTTGTGTTACTTGTTTTTTCCATATCTTTGCAAGCAAATAATAGAAAATACTATGGCAACAGCAGTATCAATCAACATCAGTTTGCCGAGAGCAGACTTGGGGTTTGTCAGGAAGTTGGCAAAGCGAATGTCGTGGTCTATTTCAGAATCTGAGCCGAAAAAACTCTACGACCCCGAAACAGGACAATACTTCAATAAAACGACCATGAAGGCTATCAGTGATGTCGAAGAGGGTAAAGTAAAACGCTGCAAGAACCTTGACGAACTGATAGCAACGATATGAAATATGAATTGGAATATGGAGGTAAGTTTCTAAAAGACTTGAAACTTGCCAAGCGTCGAGGTTTAGATTTGTCGCAGTTGCGTATAGTTACAGACATGCTCCAAGACGAAATTCCGCTTCCTCCCAAATACAGAGACCATCTTTTGACGGGTGACTACAAGGGCTTTCGTGAATGTCATATCAATTCCGACTGGTTGCTCATCTACAAGAAGAAGGAAGCCATTCAGGTGATTTCTCTTTATCGTACCGGAACACATTCTGATTTGTTTAAGAAATAGGAAGAGGATGCGCCCATTTTGACTCATCCTCTCCCTGTTTTATTATTCAACTGAAACAAGTCTGAATCCATAATCCTGTGCGACTTCGTTCGACGAGTACTGTATGTTTCTTGAAAAAAAAGGAATTAAGGATGAGACATTGAGTTTACTGATGTTGCAAAATTATAAAAGGTCATTCTGAATTTGTGCTTTATTCCGTCACGGGGATGAGGCGAATTTCTGCTACACGCAATGTGTTGTCATAAAGATTATTCATTCTTTCTTTACTAGAGCGTTCCACCCGGAGTTTCAGGTAGAAGCCGACGCAGTTCAGTTCGTATTCGGGACAAATGACTATGGTGCTTGTCTCCTTTCCACTTGCCTCAACATCAGGAGTTAATGCGGTTGTATGGGGATCATTAGTCTTCATTTCCATTTGTCCGTCGTCTCCACGTCCGTAGGCCCATACCTTCATTTTGGTAGGAAGAGCCTCTTCAATGTTTTCGATGGTTGTGTTGGGGGCAAAGGTGGCCACAATCTTATACTTGCCAGGCAGAGCGTTGCTGAAGTCGAACGATACCGTCGGATTTTGTAACACACCTTTACCTTGGAATAGCATATATTGGTTGCCGGGAACCCCCCAGGAAGGATCAACATCCGTCACTGTTTCCATCGTCATTCTGCTTTCATCGGTCCACTGATAACTTGAACCGCGTCCGTCATTCACCGTAGGTACTACATTCTTGAGGCTGTTGACCACGATTTCCTGCGGAACAACAGCCTTTTCGAGCCATGTGCAGAAAGCATCGGGGATGTTCTCGACAATCGTGATGGTACCGTTGTCGCACTTTTCAACACGCTTGTTGGTGAGGTCGAAACTGGCGCGTGCCTCTGGCGTGTCGAGGTAGTCAATCAAATAGGGCCGCAGGATGCCTGCCACGTAGAGGGCGTGTGTCAACTTGTGGTCGGCATGGGCTGTGGCGAAGTTGTCGAGACTTTGCTGTGGATAATACCCGCCGTCGTGGGCCTCTTCGTAGCCGAAGTCGGTGACGAGTTTCGGCACGCGGAATGAGGCCACGTCGCCATACAGATACGTGGGTGTCGTGCTGACTTGAGGCTCCATAAGCACTTTCTCGCCCGTGTTCTCAAACGAACGGACTGCGATGAAAGGACGATAGTAGTAGGTCTTGCCCGGTACGAGATTACAATCGAGCCATGCATTGTCTTTGTAGAGGTCTTCTAATGTGCAGAAGAATGTTTTGTTAGAATATCCACTGTCATCTACTCTCAATCTCATGTACCTTTCTTTTTCGGCAGGAAGAACGCTTTTTGTTCCTACCATAGTCATGGAATAATTTGCATGAACGTTGTTTAGTTCAAAGACGTTCTCGCAGTTCTCCACCGTGAGGTCTTTCGAAGTGCCGAAGCAAAGGCCAGTCGTGGCATTGCCCCAAGTGGCGAAATCGTCTGGATATTGCCACGCCATCGCAGCAAGATAGATGCCGGAACTGATGCGCTGAAGGTCGGACAGTTGTCCCTCGAAACCGTCGGCATGATAGTAGGCCAGTGTTTGAAGTTGTTCCCAACTATTGTATTCTTTGGGTCCTGTCGAGTCATATACACGCTCTTGATTATAGTTGCCTCCAGCACTAACTTCAAGGTTGCTTCCAGCCCGATTGGTCAGCACAATCTTCTGCCCTGACTTAAGGAATATGGTCACCACTTCGGTGCGGTTCTGCTGTGCCTGGGCAAGGTTGCTGCAAACGAGGGCAAGGCAAAGAAATAGATATTTTTTCATGTCAAATAGTCTTTTGTGTGATTATAAACATTATTCATTCAGCAGCGATACGGGAATGAAGTCCAGATAGTCGAACGGAAAACCTTTGTCGTCCGCATCGGACAGGTTCTTCAGGCGCAGGTAGTGGTCGGTCTTCCCGTCGTATGTAATGTATCCCAGAATGCGCCGCAACGTTTGTTTTATGTCTGAGAATGCTGTGCTTCTGGTGCCGTCGTATCCATCTGCTGTAGAGTATTCCTCCGGACCCTTGCGCCATCCGTTGGCGTTCAGTTCGGTCTCGTCATCAGAGTTCCAACCCAGAGAGGCGGCACTGACAGAGGGGTCGATGGGGTCGCCCATAGGCACGCCGTCCAAATAGACTTGCACCGTGGCGCGGTTCGCTATTCCGACAGCAACTCCCAGCAGCAGTTCGTATTTTCCTGCTGGCAGTGGTGGCAGTTTGACCGTCACGTCGAAGGGTCCGCTCAGTGCCACTTCGTCACCTTGATAACTCCAGAACTGAAGAGTGCGCGGACGAACGTGCAGGTGGGTTTCATCGTCTTTGAATTCATAGTTCTCTGCCGTCCCGGCCTTGAATCCCAGACAGTAGCGGGGATTGGTGATGTCGCTGTTATAACTGGCAGTAGTGTAGTTGCCGTAGTAGCCAGAGGAAGGTGCCTGATGCCCACGTGCCGGGCTGTCGTTGTAGCCTGTCTGGGTCATGAAGTCGGGCGAGAGGGTCGTGGCATCCACGCGCCATAGTTCGCCGCCCAGGTTCTTCTGGGTTTCGAGGTCGTAGGCAATGATGTCGTCGATGTAGTGATAGACGCCAAATTCACTCTCGTTCTCCACGCCCCATTCTTTCATGTTATTGGGAGGTGTGAGTTTGGCACCGCGGACGAACACGCCTTGATTGTCTTCATGACTCATTATGCCGCGTCGGTTGATGTAGAGTCCAGAGGCAAGGCCGTTTGGGAATGAGCACTTGAGCGATGCCTGCGGCAGCAGCGTTTCGTACCAGTCGGAAATATCCATCAGTCGTCTGTTGAAGTTTCCGGCCAACTGGTGTCCATCTTGGCAGGTAAGCATGAAGAATGTGGCGCGTCGGTTCAGAATGTGGTAGAGCACGAAGCGGTGGAGCGAGTTGCGTGCATCGGTGGGGTCGGTCACACCTGCGTCGGCGGGATAGACTGGGTCGTAGAGTCTCGCTGCCAACTGTTTGAGTCCCTTGATGTCGGTGATGCCGTATTTGTTGGCAAACACTGTGTCGGGTTCAGCAAACACGGTGAAGGCGCGACGCCGCTGCTTGGGGTATGCGACATTGTCGTATTCAGGAGCAATCATCTTGACGAGTGTTTTGTTGTTCCAGTTGACAGAGTCCGCTCCTATGTGGTAGTCGGTGTCGATGAACCAGTAGAGCCTTTCGTTTATGCCAGTGAGATAAAGCGCTTCGGTGAAGAGGCTGATGGCTGGGTCGGCCTTCATCAGTTCGGGCAACATGTCCATCGTGCCGGAACTGTAAACAAGGCTGTCAACATCAGAGATGGGAATGCTGTAACGGTTCTTGTCGGTCGAGATGCCGAGATAGATTTGTGCCTGCATGGTCGTAGCAAGTGTCAGCACGAGGCAGAGGGTGGAGAAGAGTCGTTTCATCGTTTCATCACTTTAAGGGTTGTACTTCCGTTCACACTTACGAGGTATGTGCCGCGAGGCAGGCTATGGAGGTTCACCGTGGCTTCGCTGGCCGAGCGTCGGATATCGGCCCCGGCCTCCTGTCCGCCCAGACTGTAAACAGCCACGCGGTCGTCCGGATGCAGTCCGCTCACGTGCAGTTCGTCACTGCTCGTCATGCTGATTTCTACGGCACCGTCACTTTTTCCTTCGCCCTTTGTTCCTTGTACTTCTTGGATGCCAGTGGCAGGAACGTTCTGGAAGGAAAGCCTCGCACCGTCGTCAGCACCGACCGTTATCGTGACTTCTCCTTCCCTTCCCTGTACGCCTCCTTCTGCGCTCTCGTGCGTTTCCAGTTTGCCAGAGGCATAAGACACTCGCATTTCTTGTTCATTGCACAAGATGCTGTTGAACTTGGCCATGCGGATATCATACATCCGTCCGTCGCGGGTCTCCAGTCGGAGCATGAAGTCGCCCGCGTCGGTCGCTTGTGCCCACAGACTGTCTCCGCATCCCCATGCCAGCAAGGCAACCAGCAAGATGGGGGTTGTCAGAATTCTTTTCATGTAATGCTTAATTGTCTTCCGCAGGCTCGCCGGAACAAATGGTTAATGATGATGAGTGACAGGCACAAAAAGAAAGGTGTGAGCCTGATGTGCCCATTCTCTAGTGGTGGGTTCTGGACTGACCCGTGCAAAAAGAATAGTAAAGATACAGCTCACACCTCCGACGTATATGCGCGGAGTACAGCATGGGCTGTAACAGGCTGGCATAATAGCGTCGAAGGAGAGCGGGTAACGTCCTTTTCTATTGCACGAATCATTCGTGTCCAAACCTTCCTGATGTTGCGAATTGTCCAGATTCACCACTAGGAAATAAAGCGTACACGCTTCCTTAATATGTCCGGGATGTCGGCAGGGGTCGAGAAACCGGTGTGCTGGCATTCCGGATGCAAATATATGTAGTTTGGCCGAGACTGCCAAATTTTTCAGTAAAATTTGTGGCGCAGACGAAATGAATTTCGTCCGCAGATGAAATTTTTTTCGTCCGCAGTCCATTTTTATTTCGTCTGCGGACGAAATTTTGTTCCACTGCGGTGGTACTTTTGTTTCAGGGCAGTGGTACGGTCGTACCGGCGCAGTGGTACGAAACGAAAACACCTGCTTCGGCTCGGGCGAGGTGAAGCGGGTGTTTTCAAGGAATCAGCCGTAGTTTTCGTAGGCATTTGATGCTGATGCAGGTTGCGGTGAGGACGATGAAGGGTGCCACGTAGGAGTAGGCTTCCTGACATTGGAGTGCGTCGGTCAGGGCGCTGCAGCAGAGCATGAAAACGGGATGGAGAATGTAGATGTATAAGGTGTATTTTTCGCCAAATCGGGACCAGAACGACGGCTGTGACTTTCGGAAGGCGATGGCGAACAGGAATGTGCTGACGGCCAGTGGGGCCGTACTCAGAAAGTATTCCTGGAAGGTAAAACTGCCGGTGCTGATGAGGAACAGACGTTCAAGGTAGGTCGTAAGGACAAACAGGACGATGCAGCCGACGAGCAGTTGTTTCCGGGCCCAGCATCGCGGACGCCGTTGTTGCTTGAGCAGCGTTCCTATCGTAAAGTAGGGCAGTCCTACAAAGAGAAAACTTCGCAGGCAGACGTAGGGCATCGCCCAGTTCCAGAGCAGGTTGCCGTAGGTTCCAAAGGCGAGGCCGGCCAACAGCAGCAGTGGGGTGAGTCCGTAGAGGAGTCGCCATAGGTGGTATTTGTTGACCACCATGAAGATGAGCAATACATAGAGATAGGCATACAGGTACCATAGGTGGAACCCCCAGGGAGGTGCGTTGAACGCAACCCACTTGACGATGTCATTGGCTGTGGGTAGCGTCAGCGCACCTGTACGGACCACTTGTGTGCCTTCGTCCCAGATGAGGAAGAAAAGCGTTGCCCAGAGCGTGATGCTCAGCACGCGGCGGAAGGTGTGCCTGAGCCTCTCCTGCCGGATTATTCCTGAATCGGACAACAGGTAGCCGGAGATGATGAAGAAGCAGGGGACAGCGAATCGGGTGACTGACTGCAGTTCGTCACTGAACCGCCAGTTTGTGTGCAGGAAAACGATGAATGCCGCGCAGACAAACTTTAAGATATCGATGGCACTGTCCCTTTTGCTCATTTGCCCGACTTGAAGTTCTTCTGTTTCAGCGCCCATCCGTCGAAGCCGGTGAGGTCGCTGCGCAGAAAGAGGGCGTCGAGTTCGGTCTTGCCGCGCAGTTGCCACTCAAGCCAGTTGAGCACCATGCGGGCGTTGGCTCCGCCGTGTTCCTGGTTGTACGTGCCGCCGTGCCCGCTCTTGGTGTTGTCGGCCCATACGGCGGGCACTTTGCGGATGGACTCGTAGTCAATCTTTGCATTCTGATAGGCCACGTCGCTGGGGCCGCCCGTGAGATAGAGCACAGGGGCGTGCAGGTTCTTCAGCGACTTGCTGCTGGCACCGGCCATCTCCATGTGGCCCATGCCTGCGTTGAGGATGAGGTAGGTCTTCAGGCGCTTGTCGGCGGCATTGGCCAGCACTTGTGCGCCGCCGCACGAATGGCCTGCGGCAGCCATCCGCTCGGTGTCGGCCATGTTGTAGTAGGGCGAATGCGCGTCTTGGGCCTGACTGCAAATCCAGTCCATCGCGCGTGCCACCATTGTCGAGGGTGTCTGCTGTTCGCGTCGTTCGCCCTGATACTGCTGCATCTCACCGATGGCCACGACGATGTAGCCGTGCGAAGCCACCTCTGTGAGCATGTTTTCGTAGCCCACCGACGTGTCCATGCAGCCGCCGTTGGCAAAGATGAGCACGGGCAGTTTGCCGCCGCTGCGACGCACGGCATGGGCCATGTTCTGGGGGTGATAGACGGTGAAGTCGGGCAGCGACTTTTCGCGCACGGCCACAGCCTTGAAGGGTCCGCTGCCGCCCAGGTCGGGCACTTTCAGTTGCTCAAAACTGAGGGTCGCATCGTCCATACCCAGATGGCGGGCGAAGAAGGCATCCATCGCCGGACGTGTGAACTCGAGTTGCTGGTCGAAGGCCACGCCGTGCTGACCGTGAACGAGAACCAGTTCGACAGGTGTGCCTGCACTGCGCATCTTCGTCACCCAGTCGAGTGTCAGGTTGGGGCGGACGATGGGGTCTTCGGCGCCTTGCAGCACGAGGAGGGGTGTCGTGAGGCGGTGTATGTAGCCGACTGGCCACCACTCTAGGTGTTGCGACCACGGCGAGTTGGGGTTGCCAATCTCCGTCGGTGGGGCACCGCCAACGGCACAAGCCACGCTGGCGGTCTGTTCTTTCCAGGGGCCTCCCTCGTCGGGGAAGTCAGGACTGTCGGCACTCACGCCGGCCATGAGCGAGAGGTGGCCTCCTGCCGAGTGGCCAAAGGTGCCGATGCGCTCGGGGTCGATGCCCAGTTCGGCGGCGTGCGCCTTCATCCATCGGATGGCACAGCGCACGTCCTCGATGCAGGCAGGGAAGGGGGCTTCCTGCACAAGGCGGTAGTTCATGTTGCAGACCACGTAGCCCTTCATGGCATAGTCAATCATGAGCGAACGATAGACGGCGTCGTTCTTCGATCCGGCGCTCCATCCGCCGCCGTGGATGATGAGGATGGCGGGACGCTGGCCTGCGGCCTGCGTCGGTTTGGCCAGGTCGAGCACGGTGTTGGGACCTTTGTCCGTGCGATAGGCGATGTTCTCGGTGACGGTGATGCTGTTCTGAGCAGCCATTGACAATGTCGTCAGCATTGTCATGAGCAGTGAAAGAATACGTTTCATGGTGTGTTGATTAAATGGAACCTGTGTTTGTTGTGCAAAAATACGGAAAATGTCGGTGAGTGCCAAAGTATTATGAAAAAAAATATTGCGTGCTACCTTGTGATGGTGTGCGGATTGTCCATCAACTGCTTCCAGAAGTCGGTGTTGTTGCCATGGTCGAACGCTCCGCCTCCACACCATGGAGCGACGAACAGCCAGGGAGACTGGTCGCGCTGCATGTTCTCCCACGAGGGCACGCTGTTGCACTCGGCGAGACAAGCCATCTTCGTCGGATAGGTGGTGCGCAGGTACTGAAAGTTGGCTGCGTTGGAGATGTGCGAGGTGTTGCCCTGCGGATAGGCATCGTTGGCCACAAGGTCCACGCAGTCGTCGCCGGGATACCAGTCGGGGTCGTTGAGGACAGACGTCCAAATCCAAAGCAGGTTGTGAATGCCCTTCGCCGTGAAATAGTCGAACATATAGTGCCACAGCCTTTTGAAGCCTTCTGCCCCGTCGTTGGCCCACCAGAACCAGCCGCCGGCGGCTTCGTGCAGGGGGCGCCAAAGGATGGGTATGCCCTGCTCCTGATAGTAGAGTAGCAGGGAGGCCACACCGTCGAGTTTCTCTTTGAAAATGCGGTTTTCGAGCGTCCCTTCGGTCACACAGCGCAAAGGCGAGATGCGGCAGGGATTCTTTCCACCGCTGTAGAAGTTTGTCTGGGCCGAAGGTCGGCCGCTATCGACGTTGCACACCATGTCCGTGCGGTAGTTGATCCACGGCTGGTCGAAATGCTGGAAGTCGAAGACGTTGATTTTCGGATAGCGTCCGCAGGCCTCGTAGATGCGCTGGGCATCCTTTGTATTGTAGTTCCATTCAGCCTGACAGCCGCTGATGACACGTTTTCCCCATACCTCCTGACGCAGGAAATCGTAGAGTTGGCACACAGCCTGGTTGGCCTCAGGGTCGCAGGGATGAGCATCGATTTGTGCCGACATGTTGATGGTATACGCCGCCAGCAGACTTGTAACGGCAATGATGTTGAACAGATGTTTCATAATAAATGGTTGAATCTGCTGCAAAGATACATGATTTTTTGTAATCAAGGGGACGAAACTGTTAAAATTATGTGTAGAATATGTTGATACATTACGATTTTATTTGCACTGCGGTGCATTTTCAGATGCACTGCGGTATGCCTATAGCCGCACCGCAGTGCAAATTTCGTTACACTGCGGTGCATTTTTTACCTGATTTTGAAGGAAAAAAAAAGAACACCCATCGCATCGGAAAATGATGCGATGGGTGTTGATGTGTAAAGGAGTATTGCTCTGTTCTCACTTGAGAGTATCCTTATCCATGCAAGTATTTATTTCCTTTTTAAATAGTTATTTCAAAAAAGAGACTATATCGTTTAGTTTAGATACAGTCCCATTCCAAATTTTAAAAATGAAAAATTATATCCCCATAGAATCATATAAACTATCCAAGTCAACTCCTTCTTCTGGATAATCACCAAACTGCCCATCAGTTAAAGCATCCCATGTGTCTCGTTCTGTCCATTCATATTCATGATACACAGGAATATCATTTTTCGTTAATATACCTGTTTTCTTATTGTAAACATATATGACATCATTTAGTTTTAGCATTAAAATATTTTCATCATCTTCATCGGCTTCATCGTCTCCATCCCATATTACGAAACTAGTAGGGGCTTCTTTTTCATGATGTAATGAAAACAAACCACCTACGGTCTCATCATCTATAAAAAAATCATCTATAAAAATCTTATAATCATCTTTTTCTTTATTATAGTATATTTCTCCATCTTTTGTTTCATAGCCTGAAAAATCAAAAACATATCCATAATTATTTACTTCTATATGATTATCTAAAATAGCACCCCATGCCCAGAAATCTATTTTATTATAAGTGTATGGGCCGAATATATATCCTTTTTTTAAAGAAAAAAGAGAATACAGTTTTTTTATCTCATTACATATAACAATTACAGCGTCTTTGTCGTCTTCTTTAACTTCATGTTCATCCCATTTAAGAGTACGTTTTTTGATACATTTTATGGATTTGTTTTTAATGCCACTTAAAATAATTTTCTTTTCTGTCAATTCAATGATACTCCACTCATCATTAACTTCTTTTAAAAGTAAATAACAATATGCCTTATGAGAATTACAGTCGTCATAAAAGTTGTAAGATAAAAGTAGTTTAATCTTTTTATAGCCTTGTTCAAGCCAAATGAAACCTTTTCCTTCATCATAATCTTCATAATTATAATAAATATACCACAGCCCATTCTGCAATTGTGCATAATAATAAGTGAAATCTATGCAATTGCTATAGAGATGATATTTTTTACATTTCTTCGATTTCATGGAATAAACGTTTGATTATAATCAAGCAAATGGAATCCTTTGTGTGCTATCCATATTTATTAGACAAAACTGTTCTTTATAAACCTCAAAAGGCAGAGTAATATATCGAGAGAACAAACCTTTTTTATTATAAGCCCCCTTATTCTATTGTTTGAATAATTACACGTTCTTTTACAGTTGAGCAAGTTCAACCACCTTGTTCACAGCGTCTTGCAGACCTTCGGGGTCTTTGCCGCCAGCCGTTGCAAAGTGAGGCTGACCGCCACCGCCACCTTGCATGAGTTTGGCGGCTTCGCGGATGATCTGACCTGCGTTCTTGCCTGCGGCCACGAGGTCGTCGCTGAACGATACGGTAAGGTTGGGCTTGCCTAAGTTCGTGGCACCGAGGGCAATGAGCAGGTCTTCAGGGAATTGTGCACGGAGTTGGAATGCGATGTCTTTTGCGCTCTGGGCATCCAAAGGTGCGATGCCGGTGATGACTTTGACGCCGTTGATGGTCTTGGCGTTAGCAATCAGATCTTTCTTGAACTCCTGTGCCTTCTGCGCCTTGAACTCGCCGAGCGACTTCTTCAGTTCGGCGTTTTCCTCGATGCTCTTGCGGATGGTGCCGATGAGGTCGGGGGCGTTGTTGAACAGCGACTTCAGGTCGGTCATATGGTCTTGCAGGCGGTCCAGGTATTCTTCCACCTTGCGACCCGTGATGGCTTCGATGCGGCGCACGCCGGCGGCAATGCTGCTTTCGCTGATGATGCGCACCATACCAATCTGGCCCGTAGCCTTCACGTGGCAGCCACCGCAGAACTCAACGCTCGTGCCGAACTGAACGACACGCACGCGGTCGCCGTACTTCTCGCCGAACAGCGCGATGGCACCGAGTTCCTTCGCCTTTTCGATGGGGTAGTCGCGGTACTCTGTCAGTGGAATGTTCTGGCGGATTTTCTCGTTGACCAGATGCTCCACTTCGCGGAGTTGTTCGGGCGTTACCTTCTCGAAGTGCGAGAAGTCGAAGCGCAGGCCGTCGGGTGTGACGAGCGAGCCTTTCTGCTCCACATGCGTACCCAGCACGGTGCGCAGGGCTTCGTCGAGCAGGTGGGTGCAGGAGTGGTTGGCCTCGGTGGCGCGGCGTTTCTCGACATCGACGCAAGCCATGAACTCTGCCTCGGGATGTTCGGGCAGTTTGTCAACGATATGTACCGACAGGCCGTTTTCTTTCTTCACGTCGAGCACGTTGATGGTCTCGTTTTCGCTGACGAGCACGCCCTGGTCGCCGACTTCACCGCCCATCTCTGCGTAGAAGGGCGTCTGGTCGAGCACAACCTCGTAACTCGTGCCTTTCTTCTGCTTCACCTCGCGGTACTGGAGGATGTGGCAGGTATATTCGGTGTAGTCGTAACCCGTAAATTCGCTCTCTACGACAGCATCGTCAGCGATGCCTACTTTCACCCAGTCGCCCGTCTCTTTTTGAGCGGCGTTGCGGGCACGGTCTTTCTGCTTCTGCATCTCGGCGTTGAAGCCTTCCTCATCGACCGTCATGCCGTTCTCACGACAGATAAGTTGGGTGAGGTCGAGCGGGAAGCCGAAGGTGTCGAAGAGTGTGAAAGCCTTGTCGCCAGCGATTTCCGTCTTGCCGGCCTGGCGCGTTTCGTCCATCACACCGTTGAGCAGGCGAATGCCGTTTTCGAGGGTGCGCAGGAAAGAGTCCTCTTCCTCCTTCATCACCTTCATGATGAGGTCCTTCTGTGCCGGCAGTTCGGGGAAGGCGTCGCCCATCTCTGCGATGAGTGTCGGCACGAGTTTGTAGATGAAAGCCTGCTTCTGTCCGAGGAACGTGTAGCCGTAGCGGACGGCGCGGCGCAGGATGCGGCGGATGACGTAGCCGGCCTTGGCGTTCGACGGCAACTGTCCGTCGGCAATCGAGAAGGCGATGGCACGCAGGTGGTCGGCCACGACACGCATGGCCACATCGGTCTTTTCGTCCGTTCCGTAAGCCTTGCCCGTCATGTCGCCCAGCACCTTGATGATGGGTTGGAACACGTCGGTGTCGTAGTTCGAGTGCTTGCCTTGCAGGGCGCGGACGAGGCGTTCGAAGCCCATGCCCGTGTCGATGACGTTCATCGAGAGCGGTTCGAGACTGCCGTCAGCCTTTCGGTTGAACTGCATGAACACGATGTTCCAAATCTCAATGACCTGTGGGTCGTCCGTGTTCACGAGTTCACGTCCGGGCACCTTTGCTTTCTCCTCGGGCGTGCGGCTGTCGAGGTGGATTTCGGAGCAAGGTCCGCAGGGGCCTGTGTCGCCCATTTCCCAGAAGTTGTCGTGCTTGTTGCCATTGATGATGTGGTCGGCAGGCACGTGCTTGAGCCAGAAGCCGGCGGCTTCGTCGTCGCGCTTCAGTCCTTCCTTCTCGTCGCCCTCGAAGACAGTGACGTAGAGGTCTTTGGGGTCAAGATGCAGCACATCCACGAGGTATTCCCAGGCCATGTCGATGGCACCCTCCTTGAAGTAGTCGCCGAACGACCAGTTGCCCAGCATCTCGAACATCGTGTGGTGGTAGGTGTCGTGTCCCACCTCCTCGAGGTCGTTGTGCTTACCGCTGACGCGCAGGCACTTCTGCGTGTCGGCACGGCGGCGCGGTTCGGGGTCGCGTGTACCGAGAATGATGTCCTTCCATTGGTTCATGCCGGCGTTGGTGAACATCAGCGTCGGGTCGTCCTTGATGACCATCGGAGCGCTCGGCACGATGGTATGTCCTTTGCTTTCAAAAAATTTCTTGAAAGACTCGCGAATTTCTTTTGCTGTCAACATCTTAATTTACAATTAGACAATTTACGATTTACAATTTACCTTGTTTTACACTTTTTCAAAAACTCTGCAAAGTTACGACTTTTTCTGCAATTAAGTGTATTTTGCAGGGCGAAAACTATTATTTTGTACTCTTCAGCGGTTCCATGTGGAGGGTGATGTGTGTTTTGCTGCCGAATCGTTCTTTGAGACGCCGTTCGATGGCGGAGGCGCGGTCGTGAACGGTGGAGAGTGGCAGGTTGCCGTCCATGCGCACGTGGGCTTCGATGGCGATGCGGTTGCCGATGCGGCGGGTGCGCAGGTTGTGGGGTTGCTCGACGTCGGGGAATGAGAGGATGATGCCGAGGATTTCGTCTTCGGTTTCGGCAGGGAGCGAGCCTTCGGTTAGTTCGCCTACGCTGGTCTTGAGCAGGTTGAATGCCACTTTGACGAGCATGAGTCCGACGACGATGGAGGCCACGGGGTCGAGTACCGTCCAGCGATTTCCTAAAAAGATGGCTCCGCCGATGCCGATGGCTGTGCCAATGGACGAGAGGGCATCGCTGCGGTGGTGCCAGGCGTTGGCTACCATGACCGGCGAGTCGAGGTTCTTTCCACGACGTGCCGTATATTGGTACAGGACTTCCTTGACGGCAATCGACAGCAGGGCTGCCCACAGAGCGAGCATACCGGGTGTTGCGAGTTGTGCGCCATTAAACCATGCCACGAGTTTTGAACCGCCTGCGATGATGATGCCTGTGGCTGCCGCCATGAGCGCCAGGGCGATGATGAACGACGCGATGGTTTCAAACTTTCCGTGTCCGTAGTCGTGCGAGTCGTCCTGTGGCTTGGCGCTGATGCGGACAAAGATGAACACGATGAGGTCGGTCAGAAAGTCCGACAGTGAATGGATGGCATCGGCTATCATCGCAGAACTGTGTCCCACGATGCCGGCGATGAACTTGAACGTCAGCAGCAGCACATTGCCGATGCTGCCGACGAGCGTCACCTTGTATATTTCACGTTCGCGTGTCAAAACGGTTCAGTTACAATTGACAATAGTAGCACAGTTTGTAGAGGTCGAAGAGGCGGGTGAGGGGGCGGTCGGTGCAGAGGTTGCGGCGCAGGGGCGGGGCAATGAGGGCGGCGAGGCGGCGGACAAGGGGCAGCAGATGCCACGACTGGAGGCGGCGGACGAGGCGGAGCAGACGGACGTCGTCGGCGAACAAGGACTCGTGGTCGCGGAGTGTGCGCAGGGCTTCCTCGGTCTTCGCGACGAAGACGGGATTGGTCTCTATGTCGGTGTTTTCCAGCGGGTTGTCGATGTGGCGGATGACGAGTCCTGCCGCGCGGAGTTGGCGACCGAAGAGGACGTCTTCGTAGCCGTAGTGGCGGAACGACTCGTCGAAACGGACGCGCTCGAAGGCCTCGCGGCGAATCATGAAGCAGAAGGTGCGGAAGGGCAGTTCTGCATCCTGCTGCCGGGCCTGGGCCGTGAAACGCTGTTCGGCGCGGCGTTCGTAGTCGTAGCGCAGGCGGTTGTGGGCGGTGAGGAACTGCTGGGTGTGGACGATGCCACCGCAGACGACGTCGCAGTCGTGGGCGGCGTCGAGGTAGTTTTGCAGGAAACGGAGATAGACGACCTGGCCGTCGCAATCCATGAACAGGAGCCACTCGCCGCGAGCCTCGCCAGCCAGGAAATTGCGGATGGCGGCGCGGCCGACGTTTTCTTCGCGCATGATGTAGCGGCAGTGGGGCAGGGCGGCGATTTCGGCGTTGAGACTGCGCAGACGGGTGTCGTCGCTGCCGTCGTCGGCCACGATGATTTCGACGGGGCAGGAGAGGCTGTCGGCCTGCTGGCTGAGCGTACGGGCCAGCGGGCGGCAGTCGTGGTTGTAGGCTGGGATGAGGATGGAGAGCATACGGCTGTGCGGTTGGGCCGAATTTGTGGCACAGTCGAAATAAATTTCGTCTGCGGACGAAAAAAATTTCGTCTGCGGATGAAAAAAATTTCGTCTGCGGACGAAATTCGGCCTGATTTTGAAACAAAAATAATCAAAAAGCAGAAGAGTGCCAACCTTTTTGTGAAAAATCCGCATTTTTGCGCTTGTTTGTGAAATTATTTCCTTAAATTCGCCGTTATAAAGAACAAAATTGGTGCAGAATGCAACTGAGTGTCATCATACCGGTCTTTCGTGTCGAGGCGACGCTGCGGCGTTGTGTCGAGAGTGTGCTGGCAGGGCTGCCGGCTGAGAGCGAGGTGGTGCTGGTGGACGACGGGTCGGACGACCGCTGTCCGGCGCTGTGCGACGAATGGGCCGGGCGCGACGAGCGCATCCGCGTGGTTCACAGGCCCAACGGCGGGCTGTCGGCTGCGCGAAACTCGGGCATCGAAGTGGCCCGGGGCACGTGGCTCACGTTTGTCGATAGCGACGACTGGGTGGCTGCCGACACGTATGGGCCGCTGATGCAGGAACTGGCGGAGCATCCCGAATGCGACCTTGTGGAGTTTCCGGCGCAGGTGTATGAAGGCGGTCGGGAGGAAAGACGGCTGGTGCTCACGCCTGGCGAATGGACCAGTGCCGAGGACTACTGGCTGACGATGCGCGGCTATGCCCATGCCTATGCCTGGAACAAGATTTACCGCCGCACGCTGTTCGGCGACGAAGTGCGCTATCCCGAGGGACGACTGTTTGAGGATGTGCCGACGACATGGCGACTGATTCAACGTGCCCGGCGCATACGCCTCAGCACGCACGGGCTGTATCACTACATGGCCAATCCGCAGGGCATCACGCTCACGGCGGGCTGCTCGGCCCTCGGCGACCTGCTGGCGGCCCAAGTCGATATTTTCAAGCAACTGCGCCGCCACCGACTGATGGACCTGCCGATGCAGCGCTACTATCTGCACATTGTCAACACGCAGATCGACGTCTTCCGCCTCGGACAGCCCTACCTGCTGCTGTCCACCGAACCGATTGGCTGGAACTGTCTGACCGACCGCGAACTGCCGTGGTCGTCACGCCTCAAGGCTGCCGTCATCAAATTCTTCAGTCTCAAACAATTATGTCAACTCCTGCAAACGATTCACAACATCCGTCAAGGCCGCTTCTGACCTTTGTCGTGCCTGTTTACGACACCGAACCGTCGATGCTGCGCGAGTGCATCGACAGCCTGCTGGCCGTGCAGTTGGCGCCCGGCGAACGCGAGGTGCTGGTGGTCGATGACGGCAGCGAACGTGTGGATGTGGCAAAAGTGGTGGAAGGAATGGGCGCAGCCGTTCGTGTGATGAGAAGGGAGCACGAAGGCGTGAGCAGTGCCCGCAACGCTGGAATGGAGCAGGCGCAGGGCGAATACGTGCAGTTTGTCGATGCCGACGACAGCCTCGATGCCGCTTGTTACGACCGCTGCCTCGAGGCTTTGCGTAGGGAGCGGCCCGACGTGGTGATGCTGCGGCATAGGGGACAAACCACAAAGGACAAAGTGCAACGGAGTGAAACGTATGAGACGGGTGTGCAGTATATGCTCGAAAACAATGTGCGCGGGTCCTGCTGTAACTACATCGTGCGTCTCGACGTGGCACGGAAGACGGCCTTTCCCGTCGGTGTCCGATTTACGGAAGACGAGCGCTGGACGGCACAGATGCTGCTGAAGGCCGGACGAATCATCGACACGCATCTGCCGGCCTACTGCTATCGGCAGCACGCAGAGTCGGCCACGGGCAGCACGTCGAAGGAGGTGCGGGTGCAGAAGATTGCCGACGCCTTCGCGACGATTGCCTTTCTCGACTATCTCTGCGGCACGCTGTCGGGCAGGGAACAAGAGGCTCTGCGGCGCCGTGTGGCTCAACTCACGATGGATTTCATCTGGAACGTGTGGCGATGGACCCACTCGCCGCGTGCCCTGCACCGTCAAGTCGGTTTGTTGCGCGAACGGGGGCTGTTTCCCTTGCCACAAAAAAATTATTCTCGCAAGTACGCCCTGTTCAGCGCACTTACGAGAATATGGATTTTTTAGAAAAACAACTTCTTATTCTGTTCTTTTCCAGAACAACCGAAGCAGCACGACAGCCGCAACGACGGCCAGGATGAACGTGACACCCGTTTCGGTGCGGCCCAGCATGTGCTCGAAGGTGAGGTCGTCGGCCTCGCTGCCGTAGATGTTCATCAGGATGACTGAGAACGAATTGTTCAGAATGTGGCACAGCGTGGTGATGACGAGGCTGCCCGTGCGGTAGTAGATGATGCCGAACACGATGCCCACCATCGCGGCAAACGGAATCTGTGCAGGATTGCCGTGAACCAGACCGAAGATGAGGGCCGAAAAGCCAATGGCCACCCAGGGATTGGCACCGCGGTCGAGTAACGGTTTCATCAGTCCGCCGCGAAAAACAATCTCCTCACAAATCGGGCCAAAAAGGCTGATGGCCAGCATTCCCCACAGGTTTTCGCTCATGCCGACAAACATATCTTCAAATTCGTTGGGAAGGTCCAGCCACTCGTTGACAATGTCGCTGGCCAACACCGTGAACAGCGTGCCGGCAATGGCAATGAGGGTGGTTGTCGAGTTGCAGCCTGTGCCGCGGAAGGCCGTGCGCAGACCGAACTGCGGAATGCACAAGAGAATGATGCTGGAAATGACCGACGAGACGAGCAGCGTCACGCCTATCCACAGGGCTGTGTCGGCGTCGGGGTCGAAATAGTTAATCAAACCTAACGGAATGGCGCTCAGTCCCTGCACCAGCAGGTAGATGCCCAGTGCCAAGAGCGGCCAAAGAAGGAGTTGAAAGTAGAATTTCATAGTTGGAAATGATGTGTTTAGCGTACAATGATGGTAGGAGCTGGTCTGCCCACAGGTCTTGCGCCACCAGAACTACGTCCGCCAGGACCGCCAGGTCCGTTGCCGCGTTCTCTGGAAGTGCGGCCCCACTGGTCGCGCTCGTTGGCGGTGCCGTTGGCGTTCTTGCCTCCGAAGATGTTGAGTTTGTAAATGACACGTACCATGCCATAGGAGTAGATAGCGTTGTATTGCGAGTCGCTCGACATCAAGGCGTTGACCGTGCGGCTCACGTTGCTCTGACGGCGCAGAATGTCGTTCCATTCGAACGAAAACGTCAGCGCCTTGCCCTTGAGGAACGACTGCGAGAGGGCTGCGTTCCAGATGAGTTCGTTCGTGTTCATCGCTGCCTGCGTATAACCACGGCGGCTGTTCATGGCGATATCGGAAGTTAAACTCGTTCCCCACGGAGCGTTCAGTTGGATTTCAGCGCCATAGGAGAAGTTGTACGTGTTCTGCAGGTTGGTGACGACGTTGTTGTTCGAGTGCGAGTAGTTCAAACTGCCGTTGATGCCGGCCTCAATCCAGTCGTTGCGGTAACTGAAACTCAGGTTCTCGTTCACGCCGACGCTCTTTGTCGTCGATTTCACCGATTCAGGACTTGACGACGTGCTGACAAAACCCACGTGGTTGTTGTAACTCAGGCGTGTGAAAGAGTTCATCGTGAAGTTATTCTCGCTGCCCATCGCCGTGTTGAAACCAAAGCCGAGACCGGCGTTCCAGTTGCCATTGATGTTGATGGGCTGGGTGGTGCTCACACCGGTCGCTTCATCGTATTCAGTGCGGTTCTCAATCGAGTTGCGTGTGAAACCGAAGTTAAGGAAGGTGAAGATGCCGCGCTGATGTTCAGCGTTGTAGGTGTTGAAGAACAGGCGGAAGTTGCTGTTGAACGAAGGCTTCAAACCCGAGTTACCCTTGCGGATGTTGAGCGGGTTCGAGTCGTCCGTAATCTCAAGCAGGTTGGTCATCGACGGCTGCGACGTCCGACCACGGTAGGTGAACTGCAGGTTTGTGGTTTCGTTGAACTTGTAGCGCAGGTTGGCCGTCGGCGTGAAGTTGAACACGTCGCGCTTCACTTTGGGATATTCTGTTCCCATGTACTTGTAGTTCAGTTCGCTATGCTGCGGCAGCAGTTCGAAGCCTACGTTCAGGTTGTACTTGTCGCGCGTCATTCGGAACGTCAGGCCGATGGTGTGGTTCATGTTGCGGTACTCAGAGAACTGACTCAGACGGCTGTCGTAAGTCTGCACATGCACAGGGTTGGAGAGCAACTGGTCAAGTGCGCCGGCAATGTCGTAGCGGTGCAGGCGGAGAGCACTGGCAAGGTCGGTGTAGGCCGTCGGGTCATCGAACGTGAAGGCATCGCGGTCGCTCTTGTTGTAACTGTAGTTGAAGCGATAGGAGAACTGCAGATAAGTGCGGTCGGCGATGGGTTCGCTGTAGGTTGTCTGGATGGAGTAGTTGTGCGAGCGGCCAGGCGTGGTGTAGTAGCGGTTGTTGTCGGTTGCCGTTTTGCCTGAAGAGGCCGTGTAGCGGATGGCCGATGCTGAAAGTTGTTCACTCTCGCTGTTGTTGAATCCGCCTGTCAGACGCAGGGTGATGTTGCGCCCACGGTTGTTGAGTTTGCGGTTCAGTTGCAGTTCACCGTTGGCGCCGCGGCTGTTCGAGTACGACTGGCTGCGGCTCTTGTTGGTGTTGACAATCATGGCGATGATTTTGTCGATGTCGTCATCGCCCGTGGTTGTCGTGCCGGCCTCGAAGTTGCTTTCTGCCGTCTGCATGAGTGCGTCGTCGTAACTGTTGGGGTCTTCGCTGTAGGTGCCGCTTTCACCCCACGCCATGCCGCGGTTGCGACTGTACGATGCGTTGGGACGGAAGATGATGTTGGTCATTGTGTCGGGTTTCCATTCGAAGCGGAAACCTGCCGACAGCGACATGTTGCTGCCGTAGTTCTGGTTGGTGTTGTTGCTGAACGAACCGAGTTTGCTGACGAAACTCTGTGTGGCCGAATGGCTCCAGGCATCGCTGCCGTCGTAGCGGTGCCACACGTAGCCGCCGCTCTCGAGTTTCTCGTCTGCCGTGATGGTGGCAAAGTTGAAACCGGCTTCCTTGCTGGCGCGCAGACCGCTGCCGCCCCATCCCCAGCCGCGTCCGCCACCGCCGCCGAAGCCGCGGTCGCCTACGTTGTTGGCACTCAGCACGAGTGAATACTGATTGGAGCCGTTGAAGCGGTTCACGTTGGCACGTCCGTTGTATCGGTGCTCTGTGCCTGCACCGCCGCTGATTTGTCCGAACCAGCCGTTGTTCATGCCCTTCTTCACAGTCAGGTCGAGTACGGTCTCTTCTTCGCCGTCGTCAATACCTGTCACGCGGGCCAGGTCGCTCTTTCGGTCGTAGGCCTTAATCTTGTCGATGATGTTGGTTGGCAGATTCTTCATGGCGATGGACTTGTCGTTGATGAAGAACTCCTTGCCATCGACCAGAATTTTCTTCACTTCCTTGCCGTTGATTTTGATGGTTCCGTCCTGGTCAACAGTGGCGCCAGGCAGGCGTTTCACCAGGTCTTCCAGCACCGAGCCTTCCTGCAGTCGGTAGGCATCGGCATTGAACATGAGCGAGTCGCCCTTCACCTGCACTTTCGACACCTGTGCTGTCACTTCGGCCATCTGCAGCATCTTCGTGTCTTCGCTGAGCAGGATGTAGCCCACGTCGTGTGTCTTCTTCTTCTCGTTTGTGAGATCGAGGCTGAGGGTTTTGGGGTGCAGACCGATGTAGGTGACGCGCAGGAGGTACTTGCCCTTCTTCACGTTGTTCACGGTGAACACGCCTTTCAGGTCCGTGTAAGCACCGGTCACGACGGTCGTGTCCTCAACGGTGCATACGCTCACGTTGGCACCTGCCACCAGTTCGCGCTTTTCTTCTTCGACTACGGTTCCTGTGATTGTAAATTTCGACTGAGCCCAGCCCTGTCCTGTCATCACTGACAGCAGCACTGCCAGCATCAGAAGCCTTTTTACCTTCATAGAGATGTAATAACAATAGGTACGTGCGTGTGTGCGCACAAGGATTAATGTTTTTTTCTACCAAATCTGACTGCAAAGTTACGAATAAGTTTAGTGCCTACATAAAATTTAAGAACTTTTAAGACTGTGTCACCAGGAAATCTGTGTTGCTGCCGCAAAACGGATGAGTCGCGCTTGCAAGTATTTTGCACGCTCTGCTCCAAAAAAACGTCTTTGGATTTGGCATTTCGGCGTTTTCATCGTAACTTCGCAAAAATTTTAACATTATGAAGAAGTTTCTTTGTCTTCTGGGCTTGTTTGTGACGCTCACGGCGCAGGCTCAGTTTACACGGCTGACGCGCCATCCGGAGATTCCGGTGGAGTACGATGCGGCGTTTGTCGATTTGGTGAAATCGCACTATGGCGGCGTGGTGAAATCAACCTACGGACAGTATTTCGGCCAGTTGTCGGCCGACAGCAATGTCTATGGCTACGGTATGTTCTACACCGACCGCGACGGTGAAATCTGCGGACAGTTTCGCAACGGCAACCTGCTGATGGGCATCCGCATGGGGTCGGCCATCGTGCGTGTGGGCAGTGAGGACCACTATACGGCCTACGACCTGCTGACGGGCGAGGCACAGTACGTCTTTCTGAACGACGAAAAGTACAAACTCGATGCCGACCATCTGGCATCGTGGCGCTTCATGCAGATTCAGTACAAGAACGGCGACAAGTATGTGGGCGAGGTGGCCGACGGCAAGCGCGACGGCTATGGCATCTACTACTATGCCAACGGCAACTTCTATTATGGCCCCTATCGCGACAACAAGCCTGTGGGCTACGGTGCGCTCTTCCACACCGACAATCACGTCTCGTTGCAGTATTGGGACGGCCCGAAGCCCGACCTTGCTCCCGACACGTCGGGTGAGCAGGCGGAAGAGAAACCTTCTGAAAAGCAGACGCCGCCTGACGAGAAGGTGCAGAAACCGAAGGAGAAGCGGAACAGCAGCAAAAACGCCTGGAGTCATTGAGACTGCAGGCGTTTTT
>ONXQ01000041.1:17245-28184 GCA_900321835.1 uncultured Prevotellaceae bacterium | reverse complement strand
GAGCACGCGGTCGGAGGTGTGTTCGGGGGCTACTTTCAGACGGCCGCTGACGTGGCGTGTGATGAGTTCGCGGGTGTATTCGGCGTTGACGCGGTTGATGTCGGCATCGCCTGTGTCGTGGAGCAGGAGGTCGTAGCGAACGCCGCTGCCGATGAAACTTTTCTTGATGCCGGGCAGGCGGTCAACCGAGCGGTAGATGTCGAGCAGGGCCGAGTGGTCGGTGTTGAGGTTGGGGCAGACACGGGGATGGATGCAAGAGGGTCGGGCGCACTTTTTACACTGTTCCAGGTTCTTGCCGTGCATGGCGTACATGTTGGCCGAGGGTCCGCCGAGGTCGCTGAGGTAGCCTTTGAAGTCGGGCATACGGGTGATGGCTTCGACTTCGCGCAGGATGCTCTCCTTCGAGCGGCTGGTGATGAACTTGCCCTGATGGGCGGAGATGGTGCAGAAGGCGCAGCCGCCAAAGCAACCGCGATGGAGGCAAACGGAGAACTTGATCATCTCGTAGGCTGGAATGCGTTTGCCGCGGTACTTGGGGTGGGGCAGACGGGTGTAGGGGAGGTCGAACGAGCGGTCGAGTTCGTCTTGCGTGAGCGGCTGGTAGGGAGGGTTGACGACGACGTAATTTAATGAAGAATGAATGTTACTTTTATTCTTCATTCTTAATTCTTCATTCTTCATTTCCACGGCTTGCAGGATGCGACGGGCGTGGTATTTGTTGCTTTCTTCCTCGATGTGGCGGAAGTTCTCGGCCTGACAGCGTTTGTCCTGCAGACATTCCTCGTGGCTGTGGAGCACGATGTCGTCCGTCTGGATGCCGCCGGGAATCTCTTCTTTTGAACAGAGAAAGGCTGTCTGGGGAATGTTTCTTAATGAAGAATGAAGAATGTCGGCTTCGCCTCCGAATGAAGAATGATTGTTACTTCCATTCTTCATGCTTGATTCTTTATTCTTCATTCTTCTCACCAGTTCCAGCATCGGTTTTTCGCCCATGCCGTAGATGAGCAGGTCGGCTCCGCTGTCGCAGAGGATGGAGGGACGGAGTTCGTCGCGCCAATAGTCGTAGTGGGTGAGGCGACGGAGCGAGGCTTCGATGCCGCCGAGGATGACGGGCACGTCGGGGTAGAGTTGCTTGAGGATGCGGGTATAGACGATTGTGGGCATCTCGGGCCGCAGGTCGTGGCGGCCGTCGGGCGAGTAGGCGTCTTCGCTGCGCAGACGGCGTGCGGCGGTGTATTTGTTGACCATCGAGTCCATCGCGCCGGGGGAGATGCCGAAGAAGAGGCGTGGCCGACCGAGTTTCTTGAAGTCGCGAAAGTCGCCGTGCCAGTCGGGCTGCGGGACGATGGCCACACGCAGTCCCTCGCTTTCGAGCAGACGACCGATGACGGCCATGCCGAAGGAGGGATGATCGACATAGGCATCGCCGCTGAACAGAATCACGTCCAGTTCTGTCCAACCGCGCAACTCACATTCCTTCTTCGTCGTGGGCAGAAAATCGGTCAGTTGCCACTTTCGTTGTTCTTGGGGCATGGTGTGAAGAAAATTTCACTGCGCTGGTACAAAAATACCACCACGCTGGTACACTTGTCTCACTGCGGTGGTATTTTTGTACCACTGCGGTGGTACGGAATTATTTGCAAAGGAAATTGACGATGGCACTCATGAGGCGGTTGCGCTCTTTGGCCTGCTTGATGCCTTCGAGCGGGAAGCCCATAGTGATGGCTTTGCATTCCTTGCCGTCGTAGGCCACGGCTGCGGGTTGTCCGTTGCTGTAGGCGAGCATGGTGAAGGCACCGTTCTGCGGCGTGAGGGTTTCGGGCAGGGGAATGGCGTAACTGTTGGGGTTCATGTCGCGATAGATGTCGAAGGCGAGGCTGCTGCCCTCCACGTGGTCGATGCTCTTGCTGTCAAGACGGCCAGCCAGTGTGGTGCGCAGGGCCCGGCACTGGATGCCGCTGGTCTTGAAGAGATTGGCGCCGCTGATGAGCACTCGTCCGCCGCGGTCGAGATACTGTGTGAGTACGTCGGACAGGGCTTGGCGGAAGTCAGTCTGCACACCACAGATGACATCAATCATGCGGTACTGGGCGGCAGCCTGTGCGTTGCCCTTGAGAAAGACGGGCAGGCTCTGGGAGCAGAAGGAGTGGTGGCCGTTGAGCATCAAGCCCTGGGCGTGCAGGTAGGGATAGTCGAAGGTGTTGCCCATGATGACCTGTCCGCAGAGTTCGTCACCGCTGTAGCCCAGTCCACCAGCCGTTTCGACTCCGATTTTCGAACGGTCCCAACCGGTCTGCCGTCCGCAGAACCCGGCAAAGGCACCGTAGGGCACGCCGGGGTCGGCATCGAGGTCGAAGCCCTGCATGGTGGAGGTGTTGATGATGGCGGGTCCTGAAAGGCGTGTGAAGGCGTTGACCATGAGCACGGTGCCTTCGTTCTTCGACGAAATGCCGGCTGCAAGGGTCTCGCTGGGGAAACTCCGTCCGCCTTTGTTGATGGCGCAGACGCGGAACGAATAGAGTTGGTCTTTCTGCAACGGAATGGCAGCATTGGTGGCGCTGACCACCGTTCCGTTGTCAAATCCGCCAGTGCCGATGCGCGTATAGACGATGTAGTGAGTCGGACGGGCTGTAGGCTCATTGAGGTCGTCCTGGGCCTGCCAAGTGAGCAGTGCGCGGTTGCCCTGCTCGTCGAGGGTGACGGAGAAGTCGGTCACAGGCAGCGGCTGGATGACGTAGGGACGCTGGTGCATCGATGCAACATACTTCACCACCGTCTTATAGACCGAACGAGAGAAATCGAACTTGAACTGTGGGTCGTAGCCCAGTTGCATGTCGGCAAAGTTCTGGTGGGAAAGCATTTCGAGAATGATGCCCGGAACGAGCGGTACACGTGTTTCGCCATAATTGCGGTTCCACACCGAACGCACCTTCCAGTTGTACTTGCGCAGGTCCTGATAGAGATTGCCGAGCAGCATCTGGGCAAGGTCGCGGCTGGCGTAGCGGTCGAGGCCAGCATCGGTCAGTCCGCCGTTGAAGTCGGTGGTGCAGATGGAGAGTGAACCGATGAAAGAGTCGTCGCGGCGGACGCCAGCGTCGGTGTGGAAGGCCATCTGCAGTTCGATGGGCACACGTGTGCCAGCCTGATTCGGCTCGTAAACGCTGCCGCCTGCCAGATAGTTAGAGGTGCGCGGACGTGCCTGGATGTCGCTCTTGTAGTCGTCTTCGCCCTCGAAACAGTCATAGACCGAATCGGGCATACCGGCCCACTGGGCGCTGTAGCGCGCAGCCTCGGCCCAACGTGGCAACTGGCTGCGGGTGCCGATGGTGTCGAAGTCGGTGTGGCGCACGATGTTGCCCATGCCACCGCCCATGCGAACGGCGTCGGCGGTGACAACACCTTTTTGCCGAGACTCGTTGGTCAGGACGACCATGCCGTCGTCGCGTTGTCCTTTTTCAAAGTTGAAGGTGCCGAGATAGACCCATGTGCCGCCACCCATCTGCTGATTGACGGCAAACTCGGTTTGTCCGCCACGGTGATAGACGATGTAGTGGGCGTCATCGACCGAGTTGGGAAGCGTCTGGTAACTGACATACACCGCATATTGTCCGGCCTCGGGAATGTTCGGAATCCATGTGGCTGTCGAAGCGTTCTTGTCGGACGCGACGGTTTCAATCACGCGGACGGTGCCTTGCTGAAAGGGGTTCTCGGTTCGGGAATACTGCCACTTCTGGAGCGAAAAACCAGCCATCTCGCCTTTTCTCCATTTGTGCTTGGCTTTCTTGTGGGCAGCAGCCTCAAGATACATGCCGCCATCAGTGGGTTTGTCGTTATCGACCGTCACCTCGTTCTGCTGCCAGTCACGTTCACGGGGCGTATAGACCACAGCACCAGCATTCTCGAGCATTGGCAGGATGTAGGGCAGGACGAAGGTCTGCGAGAAAAGGTCCTCACGGGTGCAGAAAAGGGGAGGACGCATCCAGAGCCATTTGCCGGACTTCTTGTCGAAGTAGCGTCCGTGGCTCTGCCAGAGCGACAGGTGGATGCCGTCGAGTCCGTCGGTGGCTGCATAGGGCTTTGAGAGGTTCTTTACCCACGGCGCTCCGCTGTAAGTCTTTGCCCACATTCGGCCTTTGTCCTTTAGTCCGCTGCGCAGGGCATTGGGGACGAGGTCGCGGATGTCGTGGTTGTCGGTCACAATGGTGAGTTCGTAACCCTTGTATTGAGCCGGCAGCAGACTGCTCATCTCGCCGTAGATGCGTGTGACGTCTTTTTCGGTGAAATACTGGTCCTCAAAGCCTCCCTCACATACCACTCGGATGGTCTGCCGGTCGTCGTCCACCGTGAGGTCCTTGACGTTGGAGCGCGGTTTGATGTTTGCGTCGGGGCGTTCATACTTGTTGAGATAGTCATTGAACACAGCCTTGAGGTCTTGGGCCTGAATCGTTGTGAAGCACACTGCACACAGGAGCAGAAGAAAGATTTGTTTCATCATTTGTTTCCTAAGTATTTAATCTTGTTGAAGCCTACGAGATGGTCATAACGTTCGCCAAAGGGACGATGGTAAACATAGACGCTGTACTCGTTCTCTGTCTGATAGAAATCGCCTTCGGTCTCGGACGTCGATCCAACCGTTGAGCCGTCGGGCACGAAGAGGTACTGATAGTTGTACGAACCCTGCTTGAGCGGGATGACCAGTTCGTAGGCGTGCTCCATCAGGTTGTATTCCATGCGGTATTCTTCGCTGAAACGTCCGTTCGTCAGGTCGCCGTGCAGGTACAGTTCGCCGCCCGAAAGTTGCGGCATCTCGAGGCGGAAGTGCGTAATGATGTATTCACTCTCCGTCTCGTTATCGACATTGTCGCCGTTGCGCACAACGTACCGTCCGTCCTGGTCCTGGTCGTAGATGTAGTGCGTGCGCTGTTCGTCGGTCATGATGTAGGCATGGTAGTTGGGTGCTTCGTACTGCACACTCTCCACCCGCATGGTCGGCACATACTCGTCCAGAATCTCCATGCGGCGATACTCATTGCCTGCGGGGAAGATAAGGCTGCGGTTGTGATTGAAAATCAGCGTACTGACCTGCAGATATGTCGGTCGCAGACCGCTCACATGGTTGTCCCATCGGCGGTTTTGCAGAACGACAGGCAGCAATTCCTGCTCCGGGTGGTTGACGTGGTAAGTGGAGTAGTTGACGTTGAACGACACCTGCTGATGATTCTTGTACGTGTCGATGTCGGTGTTGCTGCTGACGGTGATGTCGATGCCCACGTGCTGCTCCATCACCGAAAAACATGCCGTGGCGACAGGCTCAGGGTCACCATCCTCGAAGATATCGACGCGGTAGTTGCCTGTCACCTTCAGCCGCACGTCCTCGTTCGGGATGCGCAGCGAGTAGTGGTTGTAGATGGACGAACTGCTCAACGAAGGTTCGTAGCCGTCGATGGGCTGCCCGTTGAAACCGTCCATATACTCGCTCTCCAGCAACTCCGACTGCGTCCAGTCGGCATTGCAGTGCGTAATGGTGTATGTCCGTCTGACGTAGGCGTGCTGCATATCGTCGAACACGATATCCACGTATTGTCCACCGTGCAGCAGCATCACCGGTTCGCTGTCCCACAGCCCGTTCACCAGCACCCGCAGGCTCTTCAGGTTGTTGACAAACACGCCGCTCTGCTGGGCATGAAGCAGCAACGGGCACAGCCATAACAACAAAAGGATTTTTTTCATGTCTTAGAAATGGAAGTACCGCTTTGCATTCCAGTAGCAGATGTCTTCGACCATCTGCTGGACACGCTCGATTTCCTCGAAGGGGATTTCGCCCTGCTCGACGTCGTTGCCGAGGAGGTTGCAGAGCGTGCGGCGGAAGTATTCGTGGCGAGGGTAGGAGAGGAAGGAGCGGGAGTCGGTGAGCATACCC
This sequence comes from uncultured Prevotellaceae bacterium, assembly GCA_900321835.1. Classification (GTDB taxonomy): domain Bacteria; phylum Bacteroidota; class Bacteroidia; order Bacteroidales; family Bacteroidaceae; genus UBA3839. The sequence continues at coordinate 22,264 of ONXQ01000041.1, read as the reverse complement.
ACGAAGCGGCTGAGCAGGCCGAGTAGCGACAGGGCGTTCATCTGCTTGGTCATGCCGTCCTTCTGGTCGAGGAACCACCAGCCCGAACCCCACTGAATCTTTCCGGGCACCGTGCCGTCCTGGAAGTTGCCGAGCATCGTGGCGACGACTTCGTTGTCGGCGGGATTGAGGTTGTAGAGGATGGTCTTGGTGAGTTTGTTCTGACTGTCCAGACGGTCGAGGAACTTCGACATGGCCTTCGCCGTGTTGAACTGGCCGATTGAGTCGAAACCTGTGTCGGGGCCGAGTTGGGCAAACATACGGGTGTTGTTGTCGCGGATGGCACCGTAGTGGTACTGCTGCACCCATCCGCTGGCGTAGTCCATCTCGGCAAACACGACGAGCATGGCGCTCTTGAACTTCCTGACTTCCTCGTCGCTGAGCGTGCGGCCGCAGAGGGCTTTGTCGAAGATGTCAGCAATCTCCACGTCAGTGTAGTCCTCGGCATAGAACTCCTCGATGCCGTGATCGGAGAGTTTGCAACCGTTCTCGGCAAAGAAGTCGTGACGCTTCTGCAGGGCATCCACCAAATCCTTGAAATCCTTGATGTCCACGTCGCTCACTGCTGCCAACTTGCTGACATATTCGCGGAAAGCAACCACGTTATCGACCGCCATCGCCTTGTCGGGTCGCCAGGCAGGAATGACTCTCGTAAATGAAGAATGAAGAATGCTGGCTTCGCCTTCGTATGAGGAATGAGAGGTACTTTCATTCTTAATTCTTAATTCTTCCTTCTTCAATTCTTTGTGCCAGTGCAGGTCATCGACAGGGTCGTCGGTCGTGCAGACCGTCTCGACATTGTACTTCTGCATCAGGCCGCGCGGCGTGAGCGAGGGGTCGTTCTTCAGTTTCTCGTTACATTCGTCGTAGATGTCGCGGGCCGTCTTCGGATTCAGGATTTTGTCGATGCCGAAGGCCGTGCGCAGTTCGAGGTGTGTCCAGTGGTAGAGCGGGTTGCGGAAGGTGTAGGGCACCGTCTCGGCCCACTTCTCAAACTTCTCCCAGTCGCTCGTGTCCGTCCCCGTGCAGAAGCGTTCGGGCACGCCGTTCGAGCGCATGGCACGCCACTTGTAGTGGTCGCCGCCCAGCCACAGTTCGGTGATCGAGCGGAACGGCTTGTTCTCCGCAATCATTTGCGGCACGAGGTGGCAGTGGTAGTCGATGATGGGCATCTTGGCCGCATGTTCGTGGTACAGTCGCTGTGCAGTCTCTGTCTGCAACAGGAAGTCTTTATCCATGAAGGGTTTCATAGGCGTGGGTATAAGGTTATAAGTTAGTTAGTACATCATAAGTTTCTTGAAATCAGCAAGGCGAATGATATTTGTTTGCTGATAATGTTCCAATACCGTTAAGTCAGCATCTCCAGAAACAATGTAGTTTGCTCCAATGCTTTCAGCAAATGAAAGCAAATAGAGATCCTTTGGGTCGCGGATATGAGAAACAGCCGTTTTTTGTATGACATCATGTTTACAGAACAAGTGAATGATGTCAAACAAATCATCAATGTCTTGCCGACTGACGTATTTACGGATTTTTTTCCGATGGGAAACGTCATAAATTTCAGCCTTCAATTCATCACAGACATAGATGTCAAATCGCGTATCGGTCAACATTTTTCGGACCAACTGCGTTTGGTGTCCGATGAGGAATGAAATCCAGATATTGCAGTCAAGGATTATTTTCATTTTCTCTTCGGATATCTGACGGCTTTAACCTCATTCATTATATCTTCCTCACTGAGAGCAGGTTGTTCTGGACGGCTGTTGACAAATTGGTTAAGCACGTCTTCTTTTGTGCGTGTCTGCCATCCAAATTTGCTTGAATTGCAGCAGTTTTCATGTTCAAATATTGTTAAGATTATTTCTTTCTGCAAAAATACACAATTTCCGCTGAACGACGAAACGAACAGCGGAAAAAGTGATAAGTACCATCAATAAATCATGTCAGTCATTATATCGAAGACCGGACATACGAAGAAGATAGAGGCAGCGACAAGGAAGCCGATGAGTAAATAGACAGAAATAATAATGAGTGTCCAATCGGCAGTACCTTTGTTCTTCTTGAATAGCGATGCTGTTGCGAAACCGAAATAAAATGCCAGCATCAGCACCACGACGATGATGAGTGTGCGGATATTGCCATAGGACAACGAGGTGTTGTTGCTCCACCACAATATCAATTCGCAGAAAAATCCCCAATATTCAGAAGCCGTCATATCACCAATGGTTTACATTACGTTTAATACTGAATTTTATTTTCCCTTTATTATCGTCAGTATCTTTATGGCCGTGTTCTCCGGCCCAACGCCTCCCGATGGCATATAATGAATAATTGCCTGGATATTGTCCCTGACCATGATTGAAATCATAAGTGTCAAATACTTCATATCCATCACGATAGATTTTTATTCCATAGTCTCCAAGAATACTTTCAACTTGGCCTAAAGGAGTCGTCATTTTATCCTTTATTGGAGAATGTGCATATCTTCTGCCGTATAGTGCAGGATATATGGTATTTGCTCCAAATCCCAAAGTGATAGTGTCATTGGGGTGTAAAATAAAAGATATAGGTGTAAGCGCTTTTGCAGATCTAAGACGAAATCTGACTTGTTTATCAATAACTTTCAATTGCTCGTCTGTCAAATCTTTCTCCGTAAAAAGTGTCCCGGGAGCATTTATTACTTTCCCCAAAACATCTCTTCCTAAGAAATACAATGGAGATGTCGTTACAAAGTTAGTTGCCAGGCACTCAGTTTGACTTCTTTTAATAGGTCTTGTCCTTGATAGACTATTGCGGCGGCGAAGGATTCTATCAGAAGGAAAAGCATGATAAGGCGTGGCTACATAAGTAGCATCAGGTTCTTCAACTGAAAAATAAGGTTTTTTCATTGCTCTAAAAATTTTTAATAATTATTTGCAAACGTACGACTTTTTTCTGAATCTTGCAATTCTTTTAACCTTTAGTTTTTTGTACAAACACAATACCCCCGAAACGATTTCAAAGAAAATATAAGCGTTCGGGGGTATTTGCTAAAAAATATTAAGATTTTATTTTATTAATAATCTATGATTCAATACTTGATGTTTGTCCTATTTTAAGAGTAACCCCAGTAATCCAAAGAATAGAGCCACACACCCAAAGGCTAGGCATATCATTACAATCCACCATGATATTCTCACGGCAATATGAATGTCATTTAGTCCGTTTAGGAATGTGTCTCCTTTTTCTTGTTGTATAGCGAACAGTAGTTTTTTTATACCCTTCCATGCTATAAAGGGAATATATGTATATAAAGCACAAATAGGTAGAGCAATAAATATTCCAGCAATATCTGAAAAGTCAGGATGACTGTATGAGTTGCTCATCTCTATTAATACATAAATACATCCAATGACTAAAATTAACAGATATATGCCAAAAATAATAAAACTGATAAGCGATAGTGTTTTCAGCATAATCAAAATGGATCGTCCTTTTTCCACTATTGCCTTTTTGTTTTCTTCGTTAGAAACTTCGCTATTTGCTGCAGAAGAAACTATGGTATCATTGTAATATTCCATAAGTGTTTTTTTATTTAAAATGTATTGTAAAAGTGTTTACATTCTCATTATTTCTTTGCTTTTTCTTTCAATATCAGTAGCCATTCGTATCATCATGGCATCTTGGTCCATATTATCGTCAAAAGTCCATTGCAGTTGAAAAGCAGGGCACACAGGATTGTTTTTGACCTCATACTGAATCACAACAGAATGCCCGACGGATTGTTGAATGTGAAACAATGTGGTTCCACCATAGTTTATCACCCCTGCGCGGATATAGGTTTTCGTTTCCACGAAAACTTGACTATCTTCATGCCCTTCGAGAATATGTGATAATAACTTTGCGTATTTCATTCTCATGCCTCCACTGCTCGTGACGTTTTCAATCACTTTTCCAGAACTAGAACCAATTTTGAATGCTATGATTATGACAACGATGATAATAATAACCCAAACCATAATTCCATAATTTGATGTGTGTTTTGTAATTAAAACTATCGATGGAATCCGGCAATCATTAAGAATGCCGGATTCCTCATGACGTATTATTTATATCGCTGTGCCATGTAACTTATTCCGTCGCGTATTGTCATCTGGGGAAAACCGCATAGGATAGAAACAAGTTTCCATAGTTGAACCTCACTATCATCAATGTCCCCATCTACAGCCATAATAGTGGCTAAAAAAGAAGAAACATAACGTTTTTGTTCCAAGTTTAATGTCGCGACTATTTCTACTGCTTTTGAGAACTCCATACTTTCACTGTCAGCAATCAGTTCTTCTAAATCGGAGGGTGTGACTCCAAATTTAATTAGTTCACCACCCACAATGGCAGTTTCTTGTTCATTGATTGTTCCGTCTGCCAAAACCATGGCTTGCCCCATCTTGTAGATAGCGGCAAATTGTCTTTTTGAAAATGTCATATTATTCAAATGATTAAAGTTGTTCAATGATAAAGTCCAAAAGGTTCGGGGGGAGACGAGAAAAAGAAAACGTGGACTATTTAACTTCGTCTATGCTTTCTGAGGTATTGGGGATAACCATTGCAACCTAAACGAGTAAAAGCCCACGTCGAAAACGACGTGAGCGTCAAACTTTTACTCTTGGTTGCTTCTTTTAATTCCCCAATTATCAGAAAGCAAGAATGTCAGTTAACGCTTCTTTGTCTATATGTCTTTGTCGGTGGATGTTACATAGGCAAACAATTTGTTATTGATACATTTGTTTATTTCTCATAATTCTGTTAATCATCTGCAAAAATACACAATTTCCGCTGAACGACGAAACGAACAGCGGAAAAAATGTGGGGCAGGGGCAAAAACGGGGAATGCGGGTCGGGAGATTCGGGGCGTATCCTTAAAAAAGCCTAAAATTTTGCGTTTTAGTAGATTATATTGTTTACCTTTGCACTGGCAAAAGGAGGATAGGCGGCATTTGTCGC
>ONXQ01000041.1:0-17240 GCA_900321835.1 uncultured Prevotellaceae bacterium | reverse complement strand
CGTTCATTTCTAACATTCAATCATTATGGAAGTCATACAGAGTTTTACGATTGACCACACGCATCTGAAGCCGGGCATCTATGTGTCGCGCGTGGACAGGGGCTTTACGACGTTCGACCTGCGCATCACCGAACCGAACAAGGAACCGGCAGTGGCGCCGGCTGCCATCCACAGCATCGAGCACCTGATGGCGACTTGGTTTCGCAACAGCCGTGTGAAGGACGATGTGGTCTATGTCGGCCCGATGGGTTGTCTGACGGGCATGTACGTCATCATGACGGGGACGTACAGCGTGGAGGATATGCGCCGACTGACCATCGAGTGCCTGGAGTGGATTCTGACGCAGGACCGTGTGCCGGCCACCGAGCCGCAGACTTGCGGCAACTACCTGCTGCACGACCTGCCGATGTGCAAGTGGGAGTGTGCCCGCTATCTCGACCGCCTGCAGCACGACTTCCACTCAGAGTACACGAAGTTGCAGGTGACGCTCGACGACGGCATGGTGTTTGCCGACGCGTAGGGCTGCGCAGGAAATAAGGTCACGCTGTAATCGCTGCCATACGCAGAATCAGAAGTTGTCCAAAGTTGTCTAAGTTGTCTTTAATCACAAAACTGGTATTGCTGTTATTGAAGACAACTTGAACAACTTTGGACAACTTTTTTTGTGATGTAACGCGAGGTGCCCATCGCCGCGATGCAGTACCAAATTTATTCCACTGCGTTGGTACGACTGTACCAACGCAGTGGTACAAAAGTTTCAGCACAGTGGAATTTTTGTTCCACCGTAGTGGTACAACCCTGCCGGCACAGCGGAACCGGTGTACTTGCCCCGAGGAACGGCCGCTTTCCAGCGGCGAAGACAGAGGACATTACTCTTTCTGTGGCGTTTATGCCGCAAATCTAACGTCCTTTATCTCCTTTTATCTCCCTTTAACTCCTTCTAACTCCCTCCATCTACAAGGCAAGCAAAACTTGCAAAAGTTTAAATTTATAATTTATAATTTATAATTTTTAATTTATTTGTCGTAACTTTGCCACAAAAACAGAGACATAATGAAAGCACTTAACGCCCGCACGGCGCCGAAGCCCCTGGCGCCCGAACGCATCATCCAGTTTGGCGAGGGAAATTTCCTGCGCTGTTTTGTCGATTGGATCATCCAGCATATGAACGACCGCACGGACTTCAATGCGTCGGTCGTAGTGGTTCAGCCCATCGAACGCGGCATGGCCGACTGGCTCAACGGCCAGGACTGCCTCTACCACGTCAACCTGCAGGGCCGGCTGGACGGCAAGGCGGTCAATTCGCTCGAACGCATCTCCTGCCTGAGCCGTGCGCTGAACCCCTACACGCAGAATGCAGCCTTCATGGCGCTGGCCGACCAGCCCGACATCCGCTTCGTGGTGTCGAACACGACCGAGGCGGGCATCGCCTTCGACCCTGACTGCCGGCTGACCGACGCGCCGGCCAGCAGTTATCCGGGCAAGTTGACACAGTTGCTCTACCGCCGTTTCCAGACGTTCCGCGGCGACCGCACGAAGGGCCTGATTATCATGCCCTGCGAACTGATTTTCCTCAACGGACACCGCCTGAAAGAGTGCATCCTTCAGTACATCGAACTGTGGAAGGATGACTTCGGCAAGGACTACAGGAAGTTCAAGGAGTGGTTCGTGAAGTATTGCTACGTCTGCGCCACGCTGGTGGACCGCATTGTGCCAGGTTTCCCGCGCAAGGAAATCGCGCAGATTCAGCAGAAGATATCCTACGCCGACAACCTCGTCGTGCAGGGCGAAGTGTTCCACCTTTGGGTGATTGAAAAGCCTGAGAACATGTCGATTGCCCGGTTGCGCTGCGAATTTCCAGCCGAGAAGGCAGGCCTGCACGTGCTGATTGCGCCGAGCGAAAAGCCTTACCACGAACGGAAGGTGACGCTGCTCAACGGGCCGCACACGGTGCTTTCGCCGGTGGCCTATCTGAGTGGCATCAACATCGTCCGCGATGCCTGCAACCATCCCGTCGTGGGGCGGTACATTCACAAGGTGCAGTTTGAGGAACTCATGGAAACGCTCAATCTGCCGAAGCCGGAACTGGAGAAGTTTGCCGCCGACGTGCTGGAGCGTTTCAACAATCCCTACGTGGACCATCAGGTGACAAGCATCATGCTCAACTCGTTCCCCAAATACGAAACGCGCGACCTGCCCGGCGTGAAGACCTATCTGGAGCGCCGTGGCGAACTGCCGAAGGGACTTGTCTTTGGTCTCGCAGCCATCATTACCTATTATAAAGGCGGCACGCGCAGCGACGGTGCACCCATCGAACCGAACGATGCACCGGAGATTGTTTCGCTGCTCAAGGAACTCTGGGCGACGGGCGACACCAGGTGCATCGCTGAAGGTGTGCTCTCGGCCGACTTCATCTGGCATGAGAACCTGAATCAGACTGTGCCAGGACTGACCGAGATGGTCACGACGTTCCTCGACCTCATTCAGCAGAAAGGAATGTTGGAAGCCGTAAAGACGATTCTATGAACAAGGTTCGCATTACAGCCATCCGCCAAACGGTCTATCCCGACTTGATGGCCAGATACGAGAACCCGATTCTCCACACCTGCGACGTCGAGACAGGGCAGCAGTGGGTGTCACTCGATGGACAACGCCCCGACGGCCTGTGTCCCTCGGCCTGGACCTCCATGCAGCCGTTTGTAGAGTCGCTCGCCAGAGGCGAAGGCAACTTCTACGACGGATGGATGCAGAACCCGATGAGTGCTATGATTAGTTGCAACGACGGTTTCCGTCCCTTCAGTTTCTATCTTGAAGTCGAAGACTGAAGCGGCGAATTGAACATCACAGCGGAAACCACACGAAAGCGGCTGCGTCCCACAGGGCGTGGGATAGCACAATGGCTGGAAAATGCTGCGGCATCAGACGGTAAAGTCCGCCCCATGCCACGCCGCACACCATCGCTGCCATCACAAGCATGAAATTGCCCGAGGGCAGATGGACAGCGGTATAGATGGCGGTTGTCACCAGAAAACCAACGTTCGGACTCCAACGCTGCGACAGTTGGCGTTGGATGTAGCCGCGCCAGAAGATTTCTTCGGCTGGGCCAATAATGAAAAGAAGAAGCAGGGCAATCAACCACGGTTGGTTGCCCGTTTTCATGTCGTAGATAAGGTTGACCTGCGGACGGGCAAAGTCGAACATCCACTGCGATGCCTTGTCACCTACGAAGAAGACAAACCAAAGGACAACGGCAATGCCGATGCCGAGCAAAACCTCTTTGAAGTTGAAAATGGTGAATTGGGAAAGGACTGAACTGCCTCCGTCACGACGTTGCGCAAGCGTGCTCAGTGCAATCAGAATGCAGGCGCTGGTCGTCATCGCCCACCAGAAGTTGAGCAGCGGGGCGGTCCACGGAGAGAACATCACGAACCACAACAGGGCGGCGAGGCAGACAGAAATGACCAGACGTTTCATCCGAAGAAATGCGTGAGGATAAGTCCGACGATGAGTGTGAGGCTGAAGGCCATCTGCAGTTGGGCAGTTCCTTCGTCAAGACGTGCAATGGCTGCAATTCCGCCGCTTTTGTAACTCATCATGGTCTTGGCGTTCTTCACCGCCAGCGGCAGCGAAAGCCACGACAGCATGAGCCACCATACTTCAACGCCGGCGATGCAGAGCCCCAACGTCCAAAGATAGGGGAACAGCACTTCGAAGCAATAGACATGGGCGGCAAACGAACGGCCGGTGAGCATGGAGAAGGTTCGGATTCCGGCGCGCTGGTCGGTCTCGATGTCGCGCGTGTTGTTCACATGGAGAATGGCGATAGTGATGAGACCGACGGGCACGGCGAGCCAGAGCACGGGCCAGTGAATCGTTCCGCTGGCGATGAACGACGTTCCCATCATCGGCAAGACGCTGTAGCAGAGTGCAATCACCACGTCGCCGAGCGCCATGTACTTCAGTGGCGGATAGAGCAGGGAGAGGGCGATGCCGCATAGTCCTATCCACAGGAGCGGAAGCCCCGTGAGGCATACGAGCACAATGCCCATCGCGACGGCAGCCACTTGCAGTGTGAGCGAGAGGCGCATGAACTGCTTGGGCGAGAACTGGCCGCTGGTCAGGAGTTTGACGCCGTAGGTGTCGTCGCGGTCAACGCCGCGTCGGTAGTCGAAGTAGTCGCTCCAGACATTGCCGGCGGCGTGGACGAGGATGATGTTCAGGAGGGCTGCGATGCCGAGCCACCAGTTCATGTCAATGTCTTTGGCAAAAAGCCAGAACAGCGTCACAAGCACGGGCATGGAACTGGCAGGAAACGACCACGGACGCGTGGCGAGAATCCAGTCTTTCAGAGTGTGTTTCATTATTCTTTTTGTTTAATTTTCCAAACAAAAAAGGAACCCTTTTGAGGTTCCTCTTCTGCGGTGCGTACGAGACTCGAACTCGTGACCCCCTGCGTGACAGGCAGATATTCTAACCAACTGAACTAACGCACCTTTTTTGCCTTACTGGAACTGCCGTTCCCGTTTTGCGAGTGCAAAGGTACGGCTTTTTTCTGAACCTGCAAATATTTTGAAGAAAAAAATATGTTTTTTTTGCATTTTTCCTCCCGACAGGGCCAAAAAAGGGCTGGAAACGGGATGGAAACACGCTTTTCTGCACTGTGTGAGGCTGTCGTGCAGGTTTACTTCAGCAGGTCGGGACGCAGCCGGGCCGTCCGCTCCATTGCCTGTTGCAGTTCCCATTCACGAATCTTCTTCGGGTCGCCGCACAGCAGAATCTCGGGCACGTCGCCGAAGCCAGGGTAGGAGGCAGGACGGGTGTAGATGGGCGGAGCCAGGATGCCGTCCTGGAAACAGTCGTCGAGTGCAGCCTGCGAGTCGCCGATGGCGCCTGGGATGACACGTACGATGGCGTCGGTCATCATCGCAGCCACAAGTTCGCCGCCGCTCAGCACGAAGTCGCCGATCGACACCTCGCGCGTAATCAATTTATCGCGCACGCGCTGGTCGATGCCCTTGTAGTGGCCGCACAGGATGATGATGTTCTTCAGTCCGCTGAGTTCGTTGGCCATCGGCTGTGTAAACTGTTCGCCGTCGGGGGTGGTGAAGATGATTTCGTCGTATTCCTCACCCTTTTCCTCTCGGAGTTGCTGCTGGAGCGCCGCGATGCAGTCGGCGATGGGCTGAATCTGCATAATCATGCCGCTTCCGCCGCCGAACGGATAGTCGTCCACGCGGCGGTGCTTGTCCTTTGTATAGTCGCGCAAGTTGTGGACGCGTATCTCCACCAGACCTTTCTGCTGGGCACGTCCCACGATGCTCTCGTTCATGAATCCGCCGAACAGTTCGGGCAGCACAGTAATAATGTCAATTCGCATAGTCTTCTTTTCGGTTGATGACGCGAAGTTACGGATAAGCCGCCAAAAAACAAAATGAATGCCGAAGATTTTTTCCGAAACCCCTCCTTTGCCCTGCATTTGGGGAACATTCGTGACGGGCAGGACGTGGACGGGCAAAATTTCGTCCGCAGACGAAATAAAAATGGACTGTGGACGAAAAAAATTTCGTCTGCGGACGAAATTTATTTCAACTGCGGACGAAATTTTGCGAAAAGATATAACATTCACATACATATTTAACAACCACGGATTACGCGGATTTTTTGGATTAACGTGAGTTCGATGTAAGCAAAACCTTGCAGTACACACGTCAAGGCGCGAAGGCATTTTCATTTTGTATTCCGCTCACTTAATCGTACCTCTGGCCTTCGGCCGAAGGTACTCACGTTCGGGAATAAAAATGAGAAACTGCGTTTTTCATTTTGTATTCCGCTCACTTAATCGTACCTTTGCAGGGAAGAAGAAAAAACAAAGAACGTATGACTTACGGAATCATCGGCACAGGGGCTGTCGGCGGATACTTCGGTGCCAAACTGGCCAAGAACGGCTGCGACGTCCATTTCCTGCTGCATCGCGACTACGACGTCGTCGCCAGTCAGGGACTTCAAGTGCAGTCGTGCAATGGCGACTTTCTGCTAAAACCCGTGCAGGCCTACGCCTCGGCCGGCGACATGCCGAAGTGCGACGTCGTGCTCGTGGCATTGAAGTCGGTCAACGAACACCTGCTGCGCACACTGCTTCCGCCCCTGCTCAAGAGCGACACGCTGGTGGTGCTCGTGCAAAACGGCATCGGGCTCGAAGAAGACGTGCAGCAGTGGTTCCCCGGCACAAGTCTGGCCGCCGGGCTTGCCTTCATCTGCGCCTCGAAGACACAGCCAGGCGTTGTGCGCCACGAATGCTTTGGCAGCATCAACATCGGCAACTACTCGTGTCCCGACCCGCAGCGCATCGAACAGTTGGTGGCCGACCTTTGCGCAGCCGACGTCGAGGCCCATGTGGTTGACTACCATCTGGCGCGATGGCGCAAGGCCGTGTGGAACATGCCCTTCAATGGCCTTACCGTCGTCATGAACGCCCAAACCGACCAGTTGCTCCTCAACCCGGCCACCGAACAACTGGTGCGCGACCTCATGCTCGAAATTGTCGGTGCAGCACGCCACCTCGGCGTGACGGCGCTCGACGAGGCTTTTGCCGAAAAGATGATTGAAATGACACGCGCAATGGTGCCCTATTGGCCGAGCATGAAACTCGACTACGACTTCCACCGCCCGATGGAGATTCACTACCTCTACACACGCCCCCTCCAGATGGCCCGCAATGCAGGCCGGCCTATGCCCAAACTCGAAATGCTCGAGGCTCAACTGCGTTTCCTCGAGCAGAACCACCGATGAACGGGCTTGAGGCATACCCTGATTGTCATTTCTTGATACTCAAAACTTGGTAAAATCGAGCGGCAAAGAGGGAAAATAAACCCGATGGTTTGTGCAGGCGGCTGAAATGTTGTAACTTTGCACAGCAAAACAACAACAAACGTATGGAAACGAAAAAACTGATATGGGACGATCTGGGCGTCAAGGTGGAGTGCTCCGTCTTTGCGCCCGAAGGAGGAGTGGAAGAATGGCACGTCATGCTGCATGTCGAGCCGCGCGGAGAACTGTTTGAAGGACAACTCCGCCGTGTCTATGCCGGTGAAGACCGACTGATGGCACAGCCCGAACTGCAAGGTGCTCATGCCATCATGAAACGCTACTTCCTCAGCGATGCAGCCAACCAACGCCCGCTGATGAAGGAAGAAACCGACTGCGCCTACTCGTTCATCCAGCAACAACCTCTCGACGGCTCGAAGGTCGGCGTGTGGATGTATCTGCAAAAGGGTACGGAGGTCAAGAACGAAAACGGCATGGTCGTGAGCAGCCACAATGGCTACAAGCACCTCTGGAAGATGGGGATGCACGAACACAAGGGCGACTCGGCCTGGCAGACCGAAAGCCTGCTCATTGACTACGAAGAAGCCCTGCAGTCGTTCGGAGCCACGCTGGCCAACAACTGCATCCGCACATGGTTCTTTGTACGCGACGTCGATACACAGTACGGCGGCATGGTGCGTGCCCGACGCGAAAACTTTGAAGAGCAGGGACTGACCAGCGACACCCACTTCATCGCCTCGACCGGCATCGGAGGTGTGCCTGCCGACACACGCGCCCTGATTCAGTTGGGCACCTATGCCATCACCGGCTTGCAGCCTGGGCAGCAACACTATCTCTATGCCCCGACCCACCTCAACCCCACCTACGAATACGGCGTCACCTTTGAACGTGGCACCGCTATCGACTACGGCGACCGCCGCCATGTCCTTATCAGCGGAACGGCCTCCATCAACAACAAGGGAGAAGTGGTCCATGTAGGCAATATCGAGAAACAAACCGAGCGCATGTGGGAAAATGTCGAAACGCTGCTGGCTGAGGCCGGAACCACGTTCGACGATGTGATGCAGATTGTGGTCTATCTGCGCGACGTGGCCGACTACGACCTCGTCCGCCGGAAGTTCACCGAACGATTCCCCGACATGCCCCTCATCATCACGCTGGCTCCTGTGTGCCGCCCTACGTGGCTCATCGAAATGGAGTGCATGGCCGTGAAGAAAATGCAGAATGAAGCATACCGTAATTTCTAAGACAGCCTTTACGCTGCTTGCTTGTGTAGCCGTTGTGATTGCAGCGGCTACTTTCGTTGAAGACGTACGAGGAACTGCCTTCGTGAAGGAACAGGTGTACAGCGCGTGGTGGTTCCGTCTGCTCTGGATGGCCGTGGCCCTCACAGGCGCATGGCAGATGGTGCGTATGCACTTGTGGCACAGGTTCAGCGTGTGCCTCCTCCACCTGTCGTTCCTTATTATTCTTGCCGGAGCCCTCACGACGGCACTGACCAGCCGGCAGGGCATGATACACCTGCGGCAGCATGTGCCCGTTGCTGTCTATATGGAAGAGGGAAGGGTGGTGGAGCCTTTGCCCTTCACCATCGAACTCGACACTTTCTACATCGACTACTATCCCGGCACAGAGGCGCACAGCGGCTACACGAGTGTCGTGAACGTGGAAGGCGAAACGTCGGCCATCAGCATGAACAACATCCTGCGCCAGGACGGTTGGCGGCTCTATCAGTCGTCGTTCGACGAAGACCTGCAGGGCTCGTGGCTCACCGCCACCTACGACCCCTGGGGCATTGGCATCACGTATGTCGGCTATCTCCTGCTGGCCATTTCTGCCGTGCTGCTGCTCATCGACCGTCGCGAAACCTTCGTCCGTCTGCTTCGCCATCCGGCCTTGAAGCGCGGATTGGTGGCCGTGGCCCTGTTGCTGTGGTGCTGCACAGCGCTGGCCCTGCCCGTGGTCAAACGTCAGCAAGCCGATGCGCTGAAGCGCGAACAGGTCGTCTATGGCGACCGTGTGGTGCCGCTCAACACGGCAGCCATCGACTTTGTTCAGAAATTGTACGGAAAGAAAACTTTCCACGGACTTTCGCCCGAACAAGTCGTCATTTCGTGGCAACTCCATCCGCGGGATTGGCGCGACGTTCCCATCCTGCAAGTGAAATCCAAGAACCGCATTCTGCTGCAGCAACTGCGGCTCGACGGACCGTATATTTCGGTCAACGACCTCTTCGACGATACCGGGCACTACCGGCTGGAAGAGTTGTATAAACAGGAATTCGGAACGCACAGCAAACTGGAAAAGGCCATTCTGGAAACCGACGAAAAACTCGGAGTAGTCCTCATGCTGGAGCGGGGCACGCTTTACAAGCCTCTTCCCCAAGACGGTTCGGTACAGCCGCTGAGCCAGTCGAAAGTGGAGGCCGAACTGCTCTACAATGCTGTTCCCTTCTCGAAAATCCTCTTCATGGTCAACCTCACGGTGGGCTTTATCCTGTTCTTCATGCTCCTGTGGCGGCTGACCCGGGCGAAGGCATCAGCGGGAAAGCCGCAGCGCATCATAGGCCGCATCGCCACAGTGCTCCTGCTCTGCGCCTTCCTCTTTCAACTTTCAGGCTACATCCTCCGCTGGTACATTTCAGGCACAGTGCCCTTGACCAACGGCTACGAAACCATGCAGTTCGTGGCGTTGGTCACCATGCTCATCGCCCTGCTGCTGACGAGTTTCTCCCTCATGGGCGGAAGGCAACGAGGCGGGCTGTCGGCCCTTGTCCTTCCCTTCGGCTTTCTCATCAGTGGCTTCACGCTGCTGGTGGCATGGCTGGGCGAAATGAATCCGCGCATCACCTCGCTCATGCCCGTGCTGCAGTCGCCCTGGCTCAGCAGCCATGTCTCGCTCATCATGATTTCCTACTCCCTGTTTGCCTTCATCACGCTGAATGCCATTGTGGCACTGATTCTGATGGCACGCAAAAAAAGCGAAGCACAAGTCAGTGCTTCGCTCGAAACCATCACGGTCTTGTCAAGGCTCATGCTCTATCCAGCCGTGCTGCTTTTGTCGGTCGGCATCTTTCTCGGAGCCGTCTGGGCCAATGTCTCGTGGGGAAGTTATTGGAGTTGGGACCCGAAGGAAGTCTGGGCGCTGGTCACCATGATTGTCTATGGCATTGCGTTCCATCGTCAGTCGCTCCCGTGGCTGCGCCGTCCTGTGGCATTCCATCTTTACATGATTTTCGCTTTCCTCACCGTGCTGATGACCTACTTTGGCGTCAATTATCTGCTGGGCGGAATGCACAGTTACGCAGGCTGACGGGTCATTCGTCAACCACCCGGTTAAGCACCTCCATAATCGAACTGAGCATACCCTTAAACTTGTTGGGCTTTGCGTCGTGCCTCACCTCCACCTCTGTTTTTTCCACGTCGGCAGGTGCTTCGGGTTGTGGCTCAGACTGTTCGTCCGCCTCTTGTGAAACCGAGTCCACAGGGTCAGCATAATATCTTTGGAACAGACTCTCCATTTTCTGCTTCTGGTTCGGCTCCGTATTCTCAACCGCCGGCAACGGCTCTTCGTCAAAACCTGATGCCACGACGGCCACTTTGATTTCGTCGTTAAGCGTCTTGTCGGGGTAGTGGCCCCACAGCAAGAGGATGTCCTCGGAGAAGTCGTCCATGAACTCGTTGATTTCGCGCAGTTCGTTGATGCGGGCCGGATTCTTTTCTCCGCTGTAGATGATGTAGAGCATACGACGGACACGCCGGCGGTCCACATTGGCCACAAGCGACGAACTGATGGCATTCGACAGTGCACGAAGCATACGATTTTCGCCGCTGGCCGTGCCGACAGACACGATGGCTGCACCACCGTCCTGCATCACGCTTTTCACGTCGTTGAAGTCGCGGTTCACCATACCGATGACCGTGATGATTTCTGCAACCGTCTTCGTCGCTGTCATCAGCACCTCGTCCGCCTTTTTCAGCCCGTCTTCCCATGTGAGCGTATTGTATTGCTCGTCGTCAAGCAAGCGCTCGTTGTTGATGACGATGAGCGAATCGACTTGGCGCCTGATTTCCTCCAATCCTTCCAGCGCCTGGAAAATGCGTTTGCGGCCTTCCATGCGGAACGGCAACGTCACCACACCGATGGTCAGGATGCCCATTTCCTTAGCCACCCGCGCAATCACCGGCATCGCACCCGTGCCCGTTCCACCGCCCAGCCCGGCCGTGATGAACACCATCTTCGTCTCGTCGTCAAACATCTTGTGAATTTCATCGATGTTCTCTTCGGCAATGCGCTTGCCCTCCTCCTTGATGCCGCCCGCACCCAGGCCGGGACCCAGCAAGAGTTTGTTCGGTACCTTGTTGGCCGAAAGCACCTGGCTGTCCGTGTTTGTAACGATGAAAGTGACGTTTCGCACGCCCTCTTCCCACATGTGCTGCACGGCATTTCCGCCGCCGCCCCCGACACCAATCACCTTGATAATCCGCTCCGATTTGTCCTCAACCGGAAAGTTAAAAGGAGCATAATTTTCCTCATTCATAGCCTCATTTTTCTTTAGAAAAGTAAATAATTAAGAATTGTAAACGAAATTTTTTACAAAAGTACACACTTTTCTCTTTCATGTCAAGCAAAATACCAAAAAAAGTTTTCCACAAGGGTTGTGGAAAACTCATTTCAGACGGCTGCCGGAAAGCGATGAAAATAGAAACAGCATCGAATCTCGACAAAGAAACGGAACACAACAGATGTCCCAGAGGGACGACAGGCCAGCCCCTGCAATGGTTTCCCAATCAGCCTGAAACGGACGACAAAACAAATCGCAACGCGGAGATGACGTAGTTTTAAGTGCTTGAAAAAAATAGTTTTAAGCACTTAAAAGTTATTTTTCAAGCACTTGAAAATTTCATGGTGCTGAACTCTGATTGTCATTTCAAGGGAGCGAGGCTACTGCACGGGCATTGGTGATACAGTCCAAGCTCTATCCCAGTCCGAAGATGCGTTGCCAGAGGCTCCGACGTTCGGTGCTGTCTGTCGGTTTTTCGTTGTTCTTCGTCGTGTCTTCGGGCTTGTCCTTGCGATGCGGGCGGGGTGCTTTGCGACCGTTTCCAAAGTAGTCGTATTCGGGATCGTTTTTGAAAAAACCTGTCCCTTCGTTGGCCATACGATTGTACATCACCATTCGCTGCTTGCGCTCCTCGCGCATGGCCTCCTGCATACCTGCATCAGAATAATCATACTGCATACGGCTACGGATGCCGAGTTGGTCGGCCACGGCATCAACGTCTTGATTGGTCCCGATGTAGGAGAACACCCAGCCGCGCTCCCTCATCTCGCTCACCATCTGCTTGATGGCCTGGCCCCCATACTCGACAGAACTGTTTTCCTCGCCGTCGGTAATGATGGTGACAAGCACAGCGTCATCGTCCGTAACGTGTTGCTTCAGATCTGTGATGCTGCGCCCCATGGCATCGAATAGGGGAGTGGAGCCAGAAGGGTAGTAACGCTCCAAATCTTTTGTGTCGGCAGCCGGTGTTCGGTCGTATTTCACGGTGTACGACCCACCATGGAAGGAGATGAGCGTGACGAAATGCTCTTGGTCTGGGTGCTGTTGCTGAGCCTGACGGATGGACTGCAATGTTTCGTTAATGCCTCCGACGGCTGCCTTCTCGATGAGCGACATAGAACCGCTCTCGTCGAGCAGGATGAGATTGAAGATTTTCTGTGACATAGTAAATTGTTTTTAAGGATTAAAAGCCGCTGCAAAAGTAGAGCGGAATCGTCTTAATTGCAACAAAAAACAGTTCGCAAGCCTTGCGATAATCGAAAAAAAAGGGTTGAGAATGCTGGTATTGTGATTTTTTTGCTACATTTGTCGAAAGAAAAAGTTTTCCAGAATGATGATGACAATGTTTCCAATCATGGCCGTGGATGTGTGGACTGTGTTGCTCTTGTTGGGCGCATGCCTCTTGGTGGTGTTTATCGTGCTTCGTCTGTCACGCCGGAAGACCGTCAAGACAGAGGACAAGAATGAGGATTCGTGTCCACCGGAACCTGCACCACAACGGTTTGTGGCTACAGAGAAGGATGGGGCATCCACCGACGCTTTGGCCGAACCTCAGGCGCTGGAGCCCTTGTACGTGCCACTGACGAAAGAGTTTCCCAACTTGGCAAACGAACTGATTTACGTGGCCAGCGAAGAGGATGAGGATGTGAACAACTTTCTGCAAAACCTGCCTTTCCCATTTCGACGAGCGGCAGAGTCGGTCAATCTGAAAATTGTGTACCTTCCGACCCTCGTGCCACAACTCATTTACGGAGGTGCAGCCCGCTACCGCCATCCTTCATTGCCCGCAGAACCGCCATACCTCCGCCAGTATGTGCGCAACGACTTCATGCTCCAGTTCATTGCCGACGAGTCTGTCCGAATGAACTTGAAACGAGGTTTTCTCTGTCCTGGCCGTTTGTTGAATCAGCCCAACTCGACCGCCGTATTTCTTCCCATTCATCATGTCGATACAATAAGGATGTGGTTCCACCGCCTGTTTGGCTTCGCATTGAATTTGGATGGTTATGTTGAGAAGCCTGTTAAAAGATTCAGGACAAGGGAAAGCGGCATGGTGCTGTATGAACTTGACGACGCTCAGCGTAGTCTGTCTCCTCGCCACCAGGAATCCTCAGTACCGGAGCGTCAAGTCGTCACCGACGACATCGGTCGGCTGATGGAAGAAGTGAAGGAACGTGTCGATCGGTTGCGTCAGCATGGTGTGGCCGAGTATATTCTCGAAACCCTGTTCCGGGCCGAAGACACGTTGAGCCGCCTTGTCATCACAAGCGACCATCGTTTGCTCCTGCCCGACTACAGCAATATGGAAATCAAGATGGAGCCCCTCGTCAAGGCCGTCTATCTACTCTTCCTGCGCCATCCCGAAGGCATCGCCTTCAAGGACCTGCCCGACTACCGCCAAGAACTCACCGACCTCTACCGTATGCTCCGCCCCACAGGACTCACCGCCCGTGCCCGTGCCAGCATCATGCGCACGCATCCGCGCCGCATTCCTCACTCAGTTCGACGACCGCCTCGCCCAGCACTACTACATCACAGGGCAGCGTGCTAACCCAAAACTCATCACTCTGCCCCGTGAACTGGTCGTTTGGGAGTGACAGTTATTCTTTCCTTGTCATACGTTTATTTTCCAAGAAAGGAATAAAATAGTCGTTGTGAAATGAAAAACAATGCATATTACAAGTGGTAGCCTTCTATTTCTATTCCCTCTCCCCAACAATTAAAACAAATACCATTTTCAACATGATGATATTGCGGAAGATATCCTCTTCCACCACATCTACTACAAGGGATTAAGTTCGTAATCAAATGACGGCTTTCTGTATATAAGGGGACCTGTTTATCTTGATGTCTTTTGTGATGGCAGTCTTCACAAAGTGTTATTAACGCTTCATTTGGGTATTCCCAGGGTTCCCTTCCTTGGACATAATACTTGTGGTGAATGTTTAACCCTCTAATTAGATCTGTATTTATACTAATTGAGATTAAAATATTATTTAATGTAATATTTATGATTGTGCGGTAGATTGGGACTTTTCCCACGTTACCATCATCAATATACGTACCCAAGAAGTTTTCTATATTGACGTAGATGGTGTCAGATAACACTTCGTCTGTTTCTAAATAAAATAGCCATTCATTATTATTAGTGTTCGGCAAAATTGTAACCTTTCGACCCATATAATATTTTGCAGCAATAGGAGCAATGTGTTTTTTATCACATATAAGTTTTGCTTTATTGAAAACATTTCTCCGAGGATCAATGGGTATATTTATACCATAAATAGTAGTGTCTTTATCTGTAGTTAATTCTTTCAAGTTTATAGTCGCTTCTTTTAACGAGGTAATAGGTCTTTTTTTAACAAATTCGGCTATAGATAAATCTTTGATTTTACATGTTCCAAACAATTCATTCAATTCTTTAACACTTGATAATTTCATATAATTATTTTCATTGTGAAAACCAAGTGCTCCACAATCTTGGCACGTGTAACGATCTCTGTTTAGAATTTCATTACACTTTAACCACCATTCTTTTTGCAAAAGTAATTCGCTGTATGTCATAATAATGTTGTTACTCTTTATCGAAGTTAAATAGTTTTTCACCTTTTGGTATGATTACACTTGATAGAATATCTGAGGAATGAACCTCTCGGCCTTCTCGATGAGAAATAGTATTTAGCATCATTTTGTATGCATCATTATCATCTTCAGCAACAAGATTATCAATATCATGATTGGCGTACACGTGCCCATCTTTCATAGTGGTGACCTTTGCTGTGTATGTTTTAAGTTCGTCAAGTCCGGCAAATCCAAGTTGTGCCAAGACGCTTTTACGAATGGCTTTTTTTAACATTGCCTCAATATCCTTAGTATCAATACTAACAATCTCTTCATGGATTACTCGATGTCCTTCAAGCCCATTCGTATCAGGTATATCTGTTATCGTCTTAAACTTTGACATATCCACTTGCCAGATAGCATTCTCCATATAGACCTTTCGAACATCGTTTATGAGCGGACTATCGAGAGCAAACCGAAATTCATCGGTTACAATATCTTCCGTTTTATGAAGTTTTGCTAAAAACTCGTTAATGTGGATGCCCAAGCTGGTTGTTACCTCAACAATACATATATCGCCATATGGCGCCACGTGCTTTTGAGCAATAGATAAGATTCTAAATTGTTTCATATTTTTATTATTTAAGATTCTTTTTGAAATCGTTAAAACTAATTAGATGTGGTTGTAATCCAAAAGGTGTCCGAGCGTATTGAGTTATATAAAGAAAGTCAGCATATTTTTCTTCGGCTCTTATCATTAACATTTCAAGAATGTTATGCTTTCCGTGTTCATTGAGGGGGATACCATTTGGCTCTTTCTGTACTAAAGCATTCAAGGCAATGATCATCTGTGCTATTGTAGAATACAAATCGGTGTCCACGATTCTGTTATACTGTCTTATATGTTTATCGATAATGGCATCAAATGTGCCAATCAGAAAATCTCCGTCTGTAAAACCATGGTTTTCATAAAGATATATAATGTATGAAAGATCGTTCGCAAACTCATTTTCGTCGGATACTTGTTGCATTGTTCTTCCAATTGTCGCATTGAAACAATCATAAACAAGCCCTTTGCTTCCATCAGGCGTATTTATACATTTAAACGCAACGCGAACTTCTCCATGACTAATACTTTGGAAAACAAGAGTGGCTTCTGTGCCACTATGCAAGATTTTATAACTTAAAGTTGCCATATTTTTCTTTTTATTTTAGGGACGAACTCTATAATGAACAGCCCAACCGTCGGTAGCCAAACCAGCAAACGTAACCATTGGATCAATACGTGCCATCGGATTGTTTGCACTAGCAAACAAATAACGGAATGGCAGACCATTTGGGAAATGTCCAAGATATGTTTCTGTGAAAAAATCAGACTCATAATGTTGAAGCGCACATCTAAAAGTAGTTCCATCTAGTTTAATTACGATAAGTTCATCAGCAGAAGCAAAGGACATACCTCCATTGAAAGACATTACTTCCTTATACATCTGATACTGTTGTGGATGCGACAAACTATACCCAAAAGGTACGTGTTCTTTGTAAAGTGATAATTTTAAGTACGGCATAATAGTTAATTGTTTATTGATTTGTTATTTGCAAAATTATTGTATATCTCTTTTATTACAAAGCGAAATCTTTCCACAAGCCTTGTGGATTGGGAAAAAACATTGTCGGATGATGCCATTTTAAGAAAATGGAGTAACTTTGTGAACATTTTTGTTGTCTTTTTGCGACACGTGGGCAACAAGAAAGGTGTGACTTCTCGGTTGCTGTTCCAAGGTATCGCCAAACACCTACACCAATGCAACGGAAGCTCACACCTCAACGGTGCAAGCATTCACAGTTACTTTGATTGGTGTTATGAAACTGGCGATTTCAGGAACACATCAAGTAAAAGCAAACACTTTTCTCTATGTCTTAAATGTCTTGTTTAACTTAAGTCATGCTATTTAGTTTTATTTCCGGTTGCAAATTTACATTTATTCAATGGAATAATCAAGCAAAAGGATGAAAATGTTTGCAAAAAAAGCAGGGTGCTCGTGTGGTGTGAGCACCCTGCTTGGATTTTGAATTGAATGATGTTTTTTACGCCTGAGGCACGCGGAGGTCGAGGCACAACTCGTCGAGTTGCTTCTGCTCGATGGCTGCGGGGGCGTCGAGCATGACGTCGCGGCCGGAGTTATTCTTTGGGAAGGCGATGCAGTCGCGGATGGAGTCGAGGCCGGCGAAGATGCTGACCCAGCGGTCGAGACCGTAGGCGAGACCTCCGTGGGGTGGGGCACCGTAC
>ONXQ01000188.1 GCA_900321835.1 uncultured Prevotellaceae bacterium | reverse complement strand
ACGGATTACACGGATGATTAAGATCATACGACACGCCTTTGCACTGATTCGCGAAGATAAGTTATTCTCCGCCATTTACATCGCGGGCACGGCAGTGGCCATCGCCTCGGCGATGGTTATTGCCATCGTGCTGAATATCAAGATAGCCGACATTCCACCAGAGTCGAACCGTAGCCGCACGCTATACGTTATCAACGGTTTTGTTACGGATTCAGCAAAGGCCAGCAATTCCGGTTCACAATTTGGCGTCTCCACCGCGGCCATCGACTCCACTTTCCGCAAGATGGAGTGCGTCGAGGCGGTCACAGGTGTCACATACGCCCAATTAATCGTCGGCGATGATGAGGAGAAGAAAACAATGAACGCCTTTGCCATAGGATGTGACCCCGACTTCTTCCGCATCTACGACCTCGCGTTCATCGATGGCCGCCCGTTCTCCGAGAAAGAGTTCCGTGGTGGCGAGCCTGTGTGCGTCATTTCCGACAAGGTGGCCAAGCAGTTGGGCAACACTACTCACATCGTCCTCGACCGTATCAACAAGCGCCTGTCTCTCCGCATTGTCGGTGTGGTCAAGACGGTGAGCGGACTGATGGAAAATACCGCTGCCGACCTCTACGTCCCATATAAGTTAGAGGGCGATGTATTCTTTAAGCCCGACCAACAAATTGAGGGGATTTCCTACAGTGGTCACCTTGTTGTACAGGTTATGCTGCAAAAAGGGTTTTCGCGGAAGGACTTCCTCGAGGAGTTAGAGCCGATGCGCCAGCACTACAATGCCGTAGTCAGTTCGCAGTTAGGTGAGAATACGGAATGGGTGGTCAGTGCCACCTCTCATTTCTTCAAGAATCTAAACTTCTTTGGAGAAATCGATGCCGAAGGCTTCAAAGACCAGGCTAAAAACCTGATGGTGCCCGCCATTCTGATGCTGCTGTTCCTTTTCCTGCCCGCCATCAACCTGAGCGGCTTGGTCAGCAACCGCATGGAGGCGCGACGCGCCGAGATGGGCATCCGCAAGGCCTTCGGCGCCAAGCGGCGCACACTGCTCAACGAGGTCATCCACGAGAATCTGGTGCTGACGCTCTGCGGTGGTCTCGTTGGCTGGGTGCTGTCAGGCCTCTTCATCAACGCCGTTGCCAACAGCGAGGTCATGAAGAATATATTCAGGGGGAACGGTCACTACGACCCGAGTTTCGACTTCCAGATGTTCTTCACCCCCACGCTCTTTCTCATCGCCTTCGTCTGCTGCGCGCTGCTCAACCTGATGGCGGCGCTCATCCCCGCGTGGCGCTCACTCAGAAAACCGATTGTTGAATCATTGAACCAGAAGAGATGAATACCATTAAGAATTTTTGGGCGCACCGCCGTCAGGATGGCTTCGTACTTGTCGAGATAGCCCTCGTTGCCCTCCTCAGTTTCTTCTTCCTCGACAACTTTGTTGTCACCGCCTACGACACCTATTTCTGTCGTCCCGCTGGTGAGTTCGAGCGGGAGCACTTGCTCGTCGGAACTATTGGAACCATCACCGCAGACAAATCGTCAGTAGTTGTTGGCAATAACGTTGCTGATAGTGCCCGTCTGAAGCCCTTCGAGCAGGAAGCCTTGCAGAAGATAGCCAACCAGAAAGCACTTCGCGACCAAGTCCGCGCCCTGCCTGAGGTGCAGAGCGCTGGTCTGATTGACTACCATGCAGGCACCAGTTTTTCTAACAACCCACATATTTACTGCGTTGAGAGTGACACCGCCAAATGGTGCGACGCCTTTCAAGCAAGTTTCATTCCAGGCGAACAATTCTTTGAGACGCTGGGGTTGACAGCTATTGACGGCAGTCCTTCAGCTGCCCAACTTTCTGAAGACTGTCCAGAGGACGGCGCCGTCATCACCCGCTCTATGGCCTTGACACTCTTCGGCACTGACCAAGTCATTGGCCGCCGCATCGTGGAGATGGACCACAGTGATGCACAACAAGTATTATTCCGATATCGCATTGCGGGTGTCATCGAGGACTTCCGCCTCCGCCCTTATGAGCGACATGCCTTCTCCATCATCATACCCGACAGAGTGACAGGGGACTACGGGCCGAAAATGCTTGTCCGACTGCGCCCCGAAGTGAATCCTGTGGCTTTCATTAGTCGTCTGACCCTTCCTGGCGACATAAAGGCTGGCAATCAGAGTCTCGCCTATTTGGAAACATACACTGACTACGAGAAAGACCGAATTGGGAATAGCGAGTACACCATTGTCTTCAGCATTATGGGCATATTCATCGCCCTGCTGCTACTGAACGTCGTGCTTGGCACCCTCGGCACTTTCTGGCTGCAAATCCGCAAGCGCACGGAGGACATCGGCATCATGCGCAGCTTCGGTGCTAAACGCCGCCACATCTTCGCCATGCTGTGGAAGGAGGCTGCGCTGCTGACGTTCATTGCCGCAGTCATCGGACAGGTTATCTGGCTGCAGTTCGCCATGAACGTCGGACTCGCAGACGGTTTCAGGAAAAGTGTATCGGGACAAGAAGAAGACTGGGTAAACACCTTCTGGCTGCACTTCCTCATCGTCTGCGCCATCCAGTACCTCCTGCTTCTCGCCATCGTCACCCTCGGCATGGTCGTCCCCACGTTCCGCGCCATGTACAAACGTCCCGTAGAAGCCTTACATCATGAATAAAGTTTTCGCGTTCTTCCTCACTTGGTTGCCCCTCGCTGTCTTGGCACAGACGGACACCCTCCGCCTCTCCCTCGACGATTGCATTGCGATGGCGCGGCGCCAGAGCATCGACGCAGCCGTGGCACTTGGCGAACTGCGGTCGGCCTACTGGCAGTGGCGCAGCTACCGGGCCGACCTGCTGCCGGAGGTGTCGCTGTCGGGCACGGCACCGTCGTGGAACAAGCGCTACAGCTCGTACCAGCAGGCCGACGGCTCGCTGTCGTTCGTGCGCAACGACTACCTCGGACTGGATGGAGCAGTG
>ONXQ01000124.1 GCA_900321835.1 uncultured Prevotellaceae bacterium | reverse complement strand
AGAGTCACTATTCTTCTTCATTTCGCCGACACGGCGACCTTGCAGGTCATAGACAACAGCATCGGTATTCTTCATTCTGAATTCTTCATTCTTCATTTGCTTGATGCCGGTGGGGATGGGGTTGTCGGTAATCTCGGCTGTGATGGGGAAGTAGGCGGCGTAGAAGTTCGACTGGTTGCGCACCATAGCGACGTAGAGGGTGTGGACGGCCAGGGGACACTCGGCGTCGGCTGCCAGGGTGAAGGTCTTGTCGGTATGGCTGTAAATCAGACGGATAGAGGCGTCTTCTGCCTGCTCAACGATTTTTCCGTCGGCATCGTAGTAGAGGGTGAACTTGCCGTTGTAGTCGGGGTCGTTCTTCGTGGCGCCGATGTTGTAGTAGGCCACTTCATAGGTGCCGTCGCCCTGGAGGGTAGGTTCGCCGTCGATGGCGTAGTAGTAGATGCTCAGCGGGGTGACGATGGAGGTGATGGGGTAGATGTAGCCCTTGAACATACTGTTGGTGAGGTTGCGCGCACTGATGTTGTTGAGCGCCGAGGTGACGGCCTGTGTGTCGTCGTCGGTGAGTGTGTAGGATACGCTCTCGCCGGGCTTGACGGAGAGGGTGATGGCGGCAGCCTGCGCGGCATGGTAGAAGGGGGTGGGAATGCCTGCGGTTTCGGGTTTCACATAGTCGATGGCGGTGAGGTAACTGTAGGGGGTCACGTCGCTCTCAAAACGGATGTTGAAGACGAGGTAGGCCGTTGCAGTTTTTCCGTTGGAGTCCTTGTAGCAAAGTGCCTCCCGGATGGTGCGACGTGTGCCGCTGGTGTTGGCGTTGGGGTATTGTCCCACGACTGCGCTCTTGGACGACTTGCTGAATTCGGCATAGGCGACGCATCCGCTGCCGTGGCTGACGGCTTTTCCGCTGGCATTGAACCAGTGGCCGAAGTCGCCGTTGGTGCCTTTTCCAACCCGCTGAAGGGTTCCGTCGGCATTGGCGGCGTAGTTCATGATTTGTCCGTTCTGAGGACCTGAGGCGCTGTAGTTGACGATGCGCGAGAAGATGTCGTCGGCGGGGAGTTGGAAGGCTGTGCAGAGAGCGTTGAGGCCGCTGCCCGAGAAGGAAACGGTGGCGCCGGTGTAGGCCGTTGACGAGGGAGGCAGCACGACGTTGTAGGTGAGGGTGACATCGGCAATGCTGCGTCCGTCGATTTGCTGCTCAAAGTCGGGCTCTTCGATGTAGGGGGTGATGCTCTTGGCCGTAGTGCCTTCGATTTCAAACTGATAGGGCCACTGGTCGTCGTTCTGAATTCTGTCGTCCCATTTGTGCATCACGTAGGTCGAGAGGGCAGGGGCGACCACGAGGAAGAGGCGTGAAGTGCCTGTGGGGACGGTGGCTGTGATGTCCTCGGTCACAACGTCGGTGCCAGTGCAGTGGACGGTTTCGTCGTTGTAGTATTCGCGAGTTCCGTTGCTCTTGAGGAAAACATAACCGACGCGGAAACCACGGGCCGAGGGACGGCTGACCGTGTTGTAGCGGGTGACGTCGGCGCTGACGAGTGCATTGGCATTGCCGTCGTTATACAGCCCGGGGTCGGCCTTGTTGAGGTCGCATCCTGGCTGCAGACCCGTGAAGTGTGTAGTGATGGATGTGCCGGCAGCGGGAACTTTGAGTTCAATGACGTTGAAACCCGTCGATTGCGGTGTGCTGGAGTAGGCAACCTGGTACTTGTTGTCTGCCAACTGTACGGCCCGATAGTCGAAGCGGCCGATGTAGTTGTTGCGGTAGCGTGCCGCAGCGTCGAAGTCGAAGGTGGCGCAGTGGAGGGCATAGTCGAAATAGAGCGCATAGAACTGCGTCGGCGTAAGATTCTTGAGTTTGATGAGGGCAGAGCAGAAGTCTGTGCCGTTGCCTTCCGACTGGCCCGTCATCGGGGTGTTCCACACCTGTGCCACGGTGGTGATGTCGTCGTAGTGCTGGCAGAGGTAGTACATGAACCAGTAGGACTGATAGCGCATCCACTCATGCGAGAAGGCGTAGTTGGCGTTGTTGCCGAAGAGAGGATAACTCTGGCCGAACATCTCTGAGGGATAGGCCTGGTTGGCCTGCCACTGGGCGGTCTGTTCCCAGATGGCCTGTCCGTTGCCGCAGGCGAGATGGAAACCTGTGTTGACCGAGTTGGAGTTGCGGTGGTTGTTTCCCTCGGCAAAGCACATGTAGTGGAACGAGTGGCCCACTTCGTGAGCGATGGTGTGGCCCACGGGTTTGCAGGTCTGTGGGTTGATCCACAGGGCAGGCACTACGAAATCGTAACCGCCGCCATAGGCTGCCCACACATCGCTGTGCTGAAGCATAATCATGCACTTGTACTTCGACATGGTGGTGGACTTCTCTGGGTCAACGAACTTCAGCGTCTCGGCATAAAGTTGGTAGAAGCCTTCGGCCTTTTGGAGCAGGTCGTTGACATTGACGTAGTAGAAATCGCTCGTC
This sequence comes from uncultured Prevotellaceae bacterium, assembly GCA_900321835.1. GTDB lineage: Bacteria > Bacteroidota > Bacteroidia > Bacteroidales > Bacteroidaceae > UBA3839. Next base: position 2,917 of record ONXQ01000124.1, on the reverse strand, counting down.
GGCAGTTCGTCGGGCGCAGTCGTACCGTATTCGCTTGTCCAAAAGACGACGAAGTTGTCGCTTTCGCGCTTTCGTGAGAGGGAATAGTAGTAGCCGTCCTGATAATACTCCTTGGTGCTGGAGTTGTAACTCCATCCTGATGGGATGTAGATGGACTTCTGTGCGCTGGCACTCAGGGGGGAGAGCATCAGGGTGCAAACAAGTGCAAACAGTTGATTCTTCATAATAGTAGTGGCTTGTGTTATTAGTTAGTAGATAGGATGAATTCAATCATAGTGTGAATCATTCGGTAATCAGCAACTGCTCGAGCGCGTCGCTGTCGCCGTTGAAAAGGTCGATGTCCACTTCGCCGGGAATGCCGTCAACATGGCCGGCGTCGGTGTGTTGCCAAAACGCCCAGGAGCCCTTGTATTCCAACTCCTTGACATAGTAGTGGGCAATCCAGAAAGGGTAGGGGGCGAAGGCGGGGTCGCTGAGATAGTGGCGGCGGAAGGCGTAGGAACAGTAGAGAATGGGCGGAACACCGTAGTGGCGCTCGACGTATTGCAGCCAGACGAGCACTTCCTTGCGCAGTTGGTCGCGGCTGTAGTCGCTGATGCGGTCCACTTCGGTTTCGACGTCGAGCACGGGCGGCAGGTCGCCTTCGTCGAGGCCGACCATGTGGCAGAAGAATTCGGCCTGACTTTTGGCACTGCTTTTGGTCGAGAAGAAGTGGTAGGCTCCGCGGACGATGCCGTTCTTGCGGGCTTCGTGGAAGTTGTAGTTGAAGTTGGGGTCGAACTTGTCGGCACCTTCGGTGGCCTTGATGAAGACAAAACTGACGGGTGCGCCTTGTATGTCGGCGTTGCGCACCTTTTCCCAGTCGATGTCCTGCTGGTAGTGGCTGATGTCGATGCCGCGGACGGTGCCGGCAGGGTAGTCGGTGTCGCCGTAGATGGCTTTCCAGCGGAACGAGTAGGGACCGATGAAGGTTTTGTAGAAGAAGATGACGTAAACCACGACGACAAGAACGAGTAGCCCCCACAGAAGGTGTGAGGGCACTCGTCGGAATATACCTTTGCCGCGTTTGCGGCGTTGTCGGGTCTTCTTTTTCGTCATTTATTTTGCTTGTTCCAACTTCAGTGTCATCGTGGGCTGGTCGCACACTTCGGTGGGGCCGAAGTATTGGATGGGACCGGGATAGACATACATGGTCTTTTCGGCCCACTGCTCACGGCGTTCGGCGAAGTAGCGGAACGGTGCGCCGTCGAGTTCGACGAGGGCCTTGCGGATGACGGGCTTGTCTTCGCCATTGCGGCGCTCCATGTTCATCATCATCGTGATGGGCACACCGCCGGCAATCCATTCGGCTGCAGGTGCAGTGGTGTTCTTGACGATGGACATGTAGCCGGTCTTGCCTGCACCGATGAGTCGGCTGGCGTTGAAGCCGAGGCTGTAGCAGTAGTCGGCGTCGTAGTTGGATGGAGCGGCGCAGCGTCCTTCGTAGCCGAAGAAGTGGTGCTGTGTGGCGAACTTGCCGACGAACTTGCCGGTCTTGGCCCAGCGCTCGAGTTTGGCGGCAACCATTGTCGAGAGCAGTTTCTCAGTCTCGATGAGGCTGACCTGTACGTTTCCGTGCGGGTCACGGTCGAGTGCCAACTGGCGTGCTACGCTAGTGGGCAGCGAGTTGAAGACGGCGAGGTTCTCGGGAGTGATGTGCGTCTTGACGTAGTCAATCTGCTCCGAGCGGCTCAGGGTCTTTGCCTCTTCGCCTGCGAGCACTTCGTTGAGGTCGGCGATGAGTTTCTTGATGGCAGGGATGAACTCGATGAGGCCTTCGGGTATGAGGACCGTGCCGTAGTTGTTGCCCTGTTCAGCACGACGGGCGACGGCTGTGGCGATGTAGGTGACAACGTCGTCGAGCGACATTTGCTTGGCTTCCACTTCCTCGCTGACGAGGCAGATGTTGGGCTGGCACTGCAGGGCACATTCGAGTGCGATGTGGCTGGCCGAGCGGCCCATGAGTTTGATGAAGTGCCAGTATTTGCGGGCTGAGTTGCAGTCGCGCTGGATGTTGCCGATGAGTTCAGAGTAGGTCTTGCAGGCGGTGTCGAAACCGAACGAAGTCTCAATCTGCTCGTTCTTCAGGTCGCCGTCGATGGTCTTCGGGCAGCCGATCACCTGTACGCCGTACTTCTTGGCGGCATAGTATTCGGCCAGCACGCAGGCGTTGGTGTTCGAGTCGTCGCCACCGATGATGACGAGCGCCTTGATGCCCAGTTCGCGCAGGATTTCGATGCCTTTCTCAAACTGGTCAACCTTCTCCAGTTTCGTACGTCCCGAGCCGATGATGTCGAATCCGCCCGTGTTGCGGTATTCGTCGATGATGTCGGCCGTCAGTTCCATGTACTTGTGGTCAACCAGGCCGCCGGGGCCGAGGATGAAACCGTAGAGACGCGAGTCGGGGTTGAGCGACTTGATGCCGTCGAACAGTCCGCTGATGACGTTGTGTCCGCCAGGTGCCTGTCCGCCGCTGAGGATGACGCCGACGTTGAACGGCTCCAGTTTCTGAGCCTCACCGGGCACGAACTCGATGACGGGCATACCGTAGGTGTTGGGGAACAGTTTCTTGATTTCTTCCTGATTGCCAGCCGACTGTGTCGGTTTGCCTTCTTTCACGACCACCGGGCCCTGCAGCGCCTTTGGGAGTTTGGGCTGGTAGGCGGCACGTGCAATTTGCAGATTGCTTTTTTCCATTGTTTTTACCTTAATTATAAATAAGTTGAATATTTTTTCTTTCTTCGTGCAAAGTTACGATTAAGTGAGCGGACTACAAAATGAAAGTCGAAAAAACTTTCATTTTTATTCCCGAACGGCGGTGCGAAATCGTAGCACCGCTTGCGACGACGGGAGATTTATCTCCCCAAAGGAGTCCGCT
>ONXQ01000020.1:19102-31694 GCA_900321835.1 uncultured Prevotellaceae bacterium | reverse complement strand
GCCCTCGAACTTGGCACGCTTCACGGCCGAGCCGCGGAACAGGCTGCGATAGCGTTCGGGCGTGAGGTCCTGCCAGTCGCTGGGCTGCATGTGCAGGAAGTCGTCGGTGGGCCGGAACTCGCCGACGTCGGTGGGCCGTGCAAAACGGTTGTGGGGACAGGCCTGCTGGCAACGGTCGCAGCCGTAGATGCAATGGCCCATGAGCGAGGAGGTGCCCGAGGGCAGAGGCCCGCGGTGTTCGATGGTCAGGTAGGAGAGGCAGCGGCGGGCATCGAGGGTGGTCGAGCCGTCGGCACAGGTCGTGAGGGCATGGGTGGGACAGGCGTCGAGACACAGGTGGCACGTGCCGCAGTGGTCGGGCAACGGCTCGTCGTAGTGGTCGAAAGTGCGTGTGGTGAGGATTTCGCCCAGAAAAAAATAACTGCCCTGATGGGGCAGGATGAGGTTTTTGTTGCGCCCTATCCACCCGAGTCCCGCACGCCAGGCCCAGTAGCGGTCGAGCATGGGCACAGTGTCGCAGCAGAGTTTGTAGCCCTCTCCCCTGCCCCCTTCCGCAGCGGGCGAGGCAAGGCCCAATGCCGTTGCCAACAGGCCGAGGCGCTGGCGCATGACGTCGTGGTAGTCGTGGCCGTAGGCATAGTAGGCAAACTGCCACTGACCGGCAGAAAGACGCTGGCCGGGATAGTAGTTGAGGGCCACGCAGACGACGCTCCGGGCGCCTTCGAGCAGGAGGCGGGGGTCGAGACGCTTGTCGGCATGGTTCTCCATGTAGTGCATCCCGGCCTGTCGTCCCGACTCGATCCACCGTAGAAAAGCAGCGGCATGCGCAGGACCGATGCGTTCTGCTCGTGCCACTCCGCATGCCGCGAAACCGAGGTCGTGGGCCAGCGTCTTGAGGGTGCTTACTTCAAGTGACGGCTCCATGTCTGATGCTCGTCGAAGATTCGGAATTCGTAGCCTTGCTCCTTGAGCCACTCGATGCTGCGGGGCAGGGCTGTGTAGAGTTTGTCAATGCTCTTGAGCGAATCGTGGAAGGTGATGATGCTGCCCGGACGTGCGTAGCGCTTCACGTTGTCCAGCACGTCGTCGGCAGTGAGGCGGTTGCTGTAGTCGCGTGTGACGACGTCCCACATGATGATGGTAAAGCGGTGGCGCAGACGGATGTACTGCGAATTCCACATTCCGCCGTGGGGCGGACGGAAGAGGTTGCTGTGGATGAGTTCGTCGGCCTTCAGCACATTGCGAAGGTAACGTCCGGGCTGTGAGATGAGTTTGATGTGATTAAACGTATGGTTGCCCACCCTGTGACCGCGACGCACCACCTCGGCGTAGATGTCGGGGTACTTGCGCACGTTGTCGCCGACCATGAAGAAGGTGGCCTTCACTCCGTAGCGGTCGAGCGTGTCGAGAATCCAGGGTGTGGCTTCGGGGATGGGACCGTCGTCGAACGTCAGATAGACACTGCGTTCGTTGGGGTCCATCCGCCAGATGGCACTGGGATAGAGCCAGCGGAGCCACTTGGAGGGTTGTTCAATCAGCATGGCCCGTGGTCTTATTGCAGCCGGATGCCCATCGAGGCGCAGCGGTTGGCAAAAGGTTGATACATCCGTTCGAGGCGCTCCTCCGTCTCGTCGGCCTTCTTCTGGTAGGCAGAATCCTGCTCAGCCATGTCGGCGTAGGTCTGGCTCACTCCCGCCAGGCCCGTCAGCAGGCGGTAGCATTCGCGCACAGCACCCTCGAAGTAGTAGTCGGACTGCGACATATAGTAGAGGAAATACTGCGACGCCTTCTTGTCGAGCGCAGAGAGAATCTTGTCGGCACGGTCCAGTTTGCCGTTTTCGACGAAGGCCATGACGATGTCCATCGAACCGCTCTCAAAATCGTGAGGCACATTGAACGACGGCATTTCCTTCTCACACTTCTCGGCGGCCTGCAGCGCACGCTCCTTGTCACCCTCGCGGAGCAACTGCTTGATGAGGACGCCGAACCAGCGGCGCTGGGTGTAGCACATGCGCATGGTGGTCTCGTCGATGTAGAGGCCTGGCTCCGAGAGGTTGCCGTAGCGGTAGCGGTTGACCATGTTGTCGAACATACGGTCGGTGTCGGCCACCGTGTTCTGCACACGGTTGTCCACATAGGTGTAAGGCGTGATGCGCCATGCGATGCCCTCCTGCAGGAAGTGCTTGTAGAGCGAGCCGTAATTGCTGGGACCCACGGTGGTGGACATATAGAGCGGACGTGAGAAGTTGCTCTGTGCCAACATCTCCAGCATCATCATGAAACTCTTATAGACGCGGCCCTGCTCTGACGCCTTCTCGCCATACTCGTTGAAGGTCGCCACGTCGATCCACATACGGTCGGGGATGGAGTCGTTCGCCATGAGTTTCATACCACTGCGGCGCACGGCTTCCTTGTCAACGTTGATGTAGAGCGAGTCGGACGGCAGACACGACGGCAGGTCGCGCACCAGGTCCTGATACTCGGCGGGGATGCCGCGCTTGAGTACGAACCGCTGGATGGCATTCTTCAGTTCGAAGGGCTCTTCACCCCAGATCTTCGCAGCCAGTTCGGGGTCTTGCTCGTAGAGGTTGCGCACAAAGTTCTTCATCGTGATGGGCTGTCCGCCGAAATGGACTGTCGGATTGACGTCGGTCACTTCGTTCTGCCCTGTCGTGTAATCTACACGTGCCCAGGAGATGGGCAGCGGCGAGGACTGACCTTCGCCACTGAAGGCCGGGCGTTTCATTTGGTCGATGTACCAGTCGGTCTGCAGATAGGAGAGGTTGCAGACGCGGACGTCGGTGCGGTTGCCTTCGGTGTCCTCGTTGTACCAGAGCGGGAAAGTGTCGTTGTCGCCGTTGGTGAAGATGACGCCGTCGTGAGGCACGGTTTCGAGATAGTCCAGTCCGAAGTCGCGGCAGACGTAGCGGCCCGAGCGGTCGTGGTCGTCCCAGGTCTGGCTGACCATCTGCAGCGGCACGGCCACGGCGGGCACGGCGGCAAGACAGGCTGCAGCGATGCTGGCACGGCGGTCGGCCATGCCCTTCATCAGTCGCTTGAGGCCTTCGTAGAGGGCTGCGATGCCCAGTCCGCACCACATCGCAAAGGCGTAGAACGAACCGGCGTAGGCGTAGTCGCGTTCACGGGGCTGGTTGGGGGTCTGGTTCAGGTAGATGACAATGGCGATGCCTGTCATGAAGAAGAGGAAGAACACCACCCAGAACTGCTGAATGCCTTCCCTTCCGCGGAAGGCTTGCCAGAAGAATCCGAGCAGGCCCAGAATGAGCGGCAGGCAGTAGAAGACGTTGTGTCCCTTGTTTTCCTTCAGTTCGTCGGGCAGCAGGCTTTGGTTGCCGAGCCGGGCGTCGTCGAGTGCGGCGATGCCAGTAATCCAGTTGCCGTGCTCCGGTTCTCCGCCGCTCTGTATGTCGTTCTGCCGTCCGGCAAAATTCCACATGAAGTAGCGCCAGTACATGAAGTTGAGTTGGTAGGAGAAAAAGAAGCGGAGGTTGTCCATCTGAGTGGGGATGGTGATCATCTGCGTTTCGCCGCCGGGCACCTGGTAGGGCACCGACTTGCCGGTCACGCCGCCGAGCCACTGCTCGTACAGTCCCTTGTGCTTGTCGCTGTAGATGCGGGGGAAGAGTTGGCACTGATTGGAGGGATAGATGTAGTCGAACTTCTCGTTGGCGACGATGTATTCGTCACGTTCTTCGTCCGACGCCTTTGCCTTGCGTTGATAGACGGCTGCTCCCTTCGAGATGTTATAGACGAGGTCGCCCTGCGCATTCTCCACGATTTCGGGATGACTGGCGTAGGTCGGGCCATAGAACAGCGGACGGTCGCCGTACTGTTCGCGGCCGAGGTATTCGCCCAGGGTGAAGACATCCTCGGGCGAGTTCTGGTCCATCGGCGGGTTGGCCGACGAGCGGATGACGATGAGGGCGTAGGACGAGAATCCGACGGTGATGAGGGTCATGCAGAGCAGGGCCGTGTTGAGCAGGCGGGGCGTCACATGCTCGCGTTTCCAGTAGAGGAGCACGACGACCACAGCGAGCAGCAGCAGGCCGATGACGACGCTCGACGTGCCATGACCGTAGAAGGGCATACCCAGCAGTGCGATGCTCAGCAGGAAGGCGATGTTCTGGCGTGTGGGGTTCTGTCCGCGCTCCGTCTCGACGAGGGCCCACACGAGGCAGGCCAGGAGCAGGGCGATGTAGAGGTAGAGCCCCGTGTTGAACGACATGCCCAACTGGTTGACAAAGAGCAGTTCGAACCATCCTGCCACCTTCAGCACGCCGGGCACGATGCCGTAGAGCACGGCGGCCACGATGACCACCGACACGCCGAGCACGAGCAAGGAGCCGCGCAACGTCGGTTCCTGGCTCCGCTTGTAGTAATAGACCAGCACGATGGCGGGGATGCAGAGCAGGTTCAGCAGGTGGACACCGATGGACAGGCCCACGAGGTAGGCGATGAACACGAGCCAGCGGTCGGAGTGCGGCTCGTCGGCCTGGTCCTCCCACTTGAGGATGAGCCAGAAGACGAGGGCCGTGAAGAACGACGACGAGGCATAGACCTCACCCTCGACGGCCGAGAACCAGAACGTGTCGCTCCACGTGTAGATGAGCGCGCCGCAGACACCGCTGGCCATGATGGCGACCATCCGTCCGGCCGTCAGCGGCGTGCCTTCGGGCGCCAGCAACTTCTTGGCCAGATGGGTCACGCTCCAGAACAGGAACAGGATGCAGCCGGCCGAGAGCAGGGCCGACATCATGTTGATCATGCGGGCAATCTGCGTCGCATCGCTGGCAAAGAGCGTGAACAACTTGCCGAACAGCATGAAGAACGGCGCACCGGGCGGGTGTCCCACCTCCATCTTTTCAGCGGTCGTGATAAACTCCGGACAGTCCCAGAAACTGGCCGTCGGCTCGATGGTCGAGCAGTAGGTGAACGCTGCGATGGCAAAAACCAGCCATCCGCACACGTTGTTCACAATTTTGTAGGTCTTCATACCAGACGATTATCTTTTTTTGTTTGTTCCAAACATACGGTACCCCTTCGCGCGGGCACATAATTCGTGCAAAGTTACGAAAAATCCGTGTAAATGACCGCAAAAAAATCAGTTTTTTAAGAAACAGCCCTGCTCGCAAACACTTTTTCGGCCTCAACCCGCAGAAAATGGTTCGTCGCGCCGAAGTCGTTTTTCGTTCACGCAGAAATAGTTTTTCGTTCACACAGAAATAGTTTTTCGTTCACGCAGAAATCGCAGAAATACGCAGAAACACTTTTGTTTGTGCACGTGAGAGATTTTCATTGTCTGCTGAAACAAGGAAAATCAAGCGACAAACTCCTTTCTGCGTATTTCTGCGATTTCTGCGTGAACNAAAGAGAATCGCTTTCTGCGTGAAAAAGCACCCGTTGCCCGTCTTGTCGTCAAAAAACACCCCGAATTTCGTCCGCAGACGAAAAAAATTTCGTCCGCAGTGCAAATAAATTTCGTCTGCGGACGAAATTTATTTCATCTACGGAGCGTTTTTCGGCTGGCCATGCCGCCCCTTTCATTTATTTGTCGTACCTTTGCAGCCGATCAACCACCGAAAAATCACTGAAAAAATGGAAAAAGCACCCTATATCTACGAACTGCGCATGAAGGTGCGCGACTACGAATGCGACCTGCAGGGCATCGTCAACAACGCCAACTACCAGCACTACACCGAGCACACGCGCCACGAGTTTCTGCTCAGCCACGGCGTCAGTTTCGCCGACCTCCACCAGCGCGGCATCGACTGTGTCGTCGCCCGCGTCACCATGCAGTACAAGGTGCCCCTGCGCAGCGGCGACGAATTCATCTCGCGCCTCTGGATCAAGAAGGAAGGCGTGAAATACGTCTTCATGCAGGACATCTTCCGTGCCGCCGACGAGACCCTCTGCCTGCGAGCCCGCATCGACACCGTCTGCATCGTCAACGGCCGCCTCGCCGACTGCCCCGAACTCAACGAGAAGTTTGGGCCCTATTTTGCCTGACAGCCTATTGACAACTACAAATTAAACGAATTTGACGAATTGATTTTTGTGGACAGCATTACTTTTGAGTTGTTTGCTGTCCCTTGTCAATTCGTCAAATTCGTTTAATTCGTAGTCGGAAAAATCTATTTTTCGACTATTTGTCCCACTTGTAGCGCCTCTTCGGATTGCGCGGGAACCAGCCCTTCTGCACGCGCTTTTCCTGCTGAAACAGTTCGCCGATGCCCCAGAAGGCGGAGAAGGCGAAAGCGCCCAGAATGGCGTTGAGCACAATGTTCTCGACAAAGAAAAGACCGACGAGCAGCGCAATCAGCCCGGCGACCAGAAATGTCCACCAGTAACGTGTGCCGGTGTAATACTCCATCTTGATGACAATCGGGTGGAAGATGCCGATAATCAGAAAGGTAGCCACGCCGATGAGCAGCCCCTCAAAGTGCAGATTTTCCATACGTCAGACTCGGCTACGGCTACGGTTCTGCCTTTTCGGCCTCCACACTGATGGGCACTTCCTTCTTGATGCTCTGGTCGAGCGAGATGAGCGTCTCGGTCGAATCCACCCCCTGTATGCCCTGAATGCGGGTGTTGAGCAATTCCATCAACTGTTCGTTGTCGCGGGCGAACAACTTGATCAGCATCGTGTACGGCCCGGTGGTGTAGTGACACTCCACAATCTCCGGAATTTCACGCAGTTCGTCCACCACCCGCTTATACATCGAACCCTTCTCCAACTTGATGCCCACATACGTGCAGGTGTTGTAGCCGAGGCTCTTGGGGTTGACATGGTAGCCCGAACCGACGATGACGTTCATGTCGATCAGACGCTGCACACGCTGGTGAATCGCAGCACGCGACACGCCGCACGCCGCAGCCACGTCCTTGAACGGGATGCGTGCGTTGCTGGAGATGATTTCCATAATTTGCTTGTCAAGTTTGTCAATCTTTTCCATAGCCATTCTTGTCTTCTTGTTATATATCCGTAGCAAATATACGCATTTTTTGATTTAGTCGTATGGCTTTTGCTCAAAAAATTAGAAAAAAAGTGCCAGAATGTTCGTTCTGGCACTTTTTCCTTTCAAAAATGACGGATGCGGACTACTTCTTGCCCTTCTTGCCTCCCTTTGTGCGGAGAGTCGGCGCCTTGCGCGTGGTAGGCTTGTCCTGCGGTCCGGAATCGAGTGTGGCAGGCGTGGCAGGCTTCTTCGCAGCGTCGTCCTCGATGCCGAGGAGTTCGACGGTGAAGATGAGGGTCGAGTAGGGCTTGATCTGCCCTGCCTCGCGCTCTCCGTAGGCAAGGTCGTAGGGGATGAACAGTTCCCACTTCGAGCCGACAGGCATACGGGTGAGCGCTTCGGTCCAGCCCTTGATGACCTGGTTGGCCTGGAAGGTGGCAGCCTGTCCGCGCTTGTACGACGAGTCGAACTCAGTGCCGTCGATGAGGTGGCCTTCGTAGTTGACCTTGACCTTCTGTGTGGCGGTGGGCACGGGGCCGTCGCCCTGAGTGAGGATGCGGTACTGGAGTCCGCTGGGCAGCACGATAACGCCGTCCTTCTTCTTGTTCTCGTCGAGGAAGGCTTTGCCGGCCTCGCGGTTGGAGCCGTACATGGCTTCGCTGTTGGCCTTCTGGCGTTCGCTCATGATGGTACGGAATTTCATCATGGCGCTGTCTGCGGGCATTTCGCTTTGGCCGTAGAGGCCGCTGACGATGGCAGCGGCGACGATGGCGGGGTCAACCTTCTTGCCGGGTTCGGCGGAGTAGTAGTCTTTGGAGAACGAAGCGGCCATTTGCTCGATTTGTCCTCCAATCTGCTGTCCGGCGCTGTAGGCGTGTGCCTGCTTGTCGGCGGGGTCGATGGCGACGCGCTCCATGATGCCGCGGGCAAAGTCGTCGAGGTAGGCGGTGTCAACGCCGAGTTGCTGCTGCATGTAGGCACGGAGTCCCTGCGACTGGCTGATGCCGAAGATGTAGGCCGTGGAGTCGCCGGCGTTCTGCAGGGCCGGTTTTTCAACGACAAAGGCTTTCTTATCCTTTTTCTTCGGCTTTTTCTTCAGGTCGCTGGCGAGGGCAGGAGTGACGAGGGCGAGGCTCATCACTGCTGCCGCCGCAGCCAAAAGTATGCGTTTCATCGTCATTTTTACTTAGTGCGTTCGATGGTGAAGATGAGGGTCGAGAAAGGCTTGATCTGGCCCATGTTCTGTGCGCCGTAGGCTTTTTCCTGCGGGATGGTTACTTCCCACTTCGAGCCGGCGGGCATGAGTTTGAGCACTTCGACCCATCCTTCGATGACGCGGGGTGTCTTGAGGTCAACGACGAAGGGCTGTTCGCGGTCCATGTTGCTGTCGAAGACCGTTCCGTCGATGAGTTTGCCTTCGTACTTCACTTCGACCTGTGTGGAGTCGGTGGGCATGGCACCCTTTCCTTCGGTCAGCACCTTGTACTGTACGCCGCTGGGCAGCACGGTGACGCCTTCGGCTTTGGCGTTCTTGGCGAGATAGTCTTCACCGGCCTTCTTGTTGTCGCCGTACTGTTCGAGCATACTCTTTTCCTTGAGGGGCTGCAGACGGCTTTCAAAACTCTTGAGGGCCTCTTCCGAAGTCATCTTGGCGTTGCCCTTGAGGCCGTCGGTCAGACCTGCGAGCAGGTTGTTGACGTTGAGTGTCTTGGTCGAGTCGGCGCCATAGACTTCCTGGGTCAGGCCCTTGATCATCTGCTGCACCTGCTTGCCCACTTCGAGGCCTTTGAGGTAGGCGTTCTGCTTGGCGTCGGCGTCGTTGAGTGCGCCTTCCTGCATACCGCGGATGAACTCGTCGATCTGTGTCGAATCGACGCCCAGTTGCATTGTCATGTACTGCTTCAGACCGTCGGCCTGTCCGACACCGAGTTCGTAGGTCAGCGAGTCAACGTCTTCTTTCAGGTCAGCCTGCACGTTCTTCTGGCAGGAGGTGACCATCATGGCAGCAACTGCGGCTGCCAGAAACATCAGTTTCTTCATTTTCTTGATTGGTTTTTGATTGGGTTATAAAATTTCTTGGTTCAGTTTTCAGAGCACGTCAATCAGTTCGACGTCGAAGATGAGGGTGGCGTAGGGCGGAATCATGTCGCCGGCGCCGCTCTCGCCATATCCGAGCAGATAGGGGATGTAGAAGCGGTACTTGGCGCCTTCGCTCATCAGTTGCACGCCCTCGGTCCAGCCGGCAATCACTTGGTTCAGACCGAACACGGCGGGTTCGTTGCGCTTGTAACTGGAGTCGAACACCTGTCCGTTGATGAGGGTGCCTTCGTAGTGGCAGCGCACCTTGTCGGTGGCCTTCGGCTTCTTGCCCGTACCTTCTTTCAGCACCTCGTACTGCAGGCCGCTCTTCGTCGTGACGATGCCCGGACGGTTCTTGTTGTTCTCGAGGAACACACGGCCTTCTTCCAGGGCCTTCTTGCCCTGTTCAGCCTTTTCGGCCTTCAGTTTCTTCTCTTGTTTTTCAAAAAATGCGTTCACGATTTTCTGTGCTTCCGAACTCTTCACTTTCAGTTCGTTGCCCTGCAGCATGTCGGTAATCGACTGGGCGAAGTCCTCGACCACGAGCACGTCCTTCAGCCCCATCTGGCGGAGTTGCTGACCGATGCCCAGGCCGAGCGCATAACTAAGTTGATCCATTGTCTGTGATATTTACTTTTACTAATGATACACTCACAAAGTCAAGGCCTTGCGTTGCTTCGCAAAAGCCCGAAATCCGTGCAAAGGTACATTTTATTTCTCTGAACATCAGCACGCCGGCCGTGTTTTTATGTTATTTTAACGTGTGCAAAGGGTTTTGTCCTCAAAACGGGCCTGTTTCGTTGCATTTTCCGACAAACTCCGTGCCGGCGCATGGATCTCTGCCCTCAAATTTCGGTTTCAGCGAAAAAATGCGTACTTTTGCAGCCGAAACCAAACGAAACGCTATGCTTACACCCGCTGAATGTGACCTCATGCACCGCTCGATGCACGGCACGATGGTCGAGAACATGCAACTCCGGTTCCTGCCCAGCGACGACGACGTGGCGCGCGTCGAGATGCCCATCACCGACCGTGTGCGCCAGTATCGCGGCGTCGTCCACGGCGGTGCCTACCTCGCGTTGGCCGAGACGCTGGCCGGCGCAGGCAGTCTCCACGTCATCCACTTCGACATGACGGCCTCGGTGTGCGGCACCGAAGTGAGCGGCACACACCTGGCCATGTCGCCCTCGGAGGGCAAAATCCTGGGCGAGGCACGCCTGCTGCACGCCGGACGCAGCACCCACGTGTGGGAGGTGCGCATCCTCGACGAACAGGGCACGTTGCTCTCGGTCGAGCGTGTGACCAACCGCATCCTCTGGCCCAAAGCCTGACGGAAAAACCGCTGCACTTGCCGCATCGTACCACCGCAGTGGTACAACCGTTTCACTGCGTTGGTACAAAAGTTTCACCGCGCTGGTACAGCTGTACCAATGCGGTGAAACTTTTTTGGTACTGAAGTCTGGCGACTGCCCTACTTCAGATGGTCGTCGAAGTATCGGGAGATGTGCTCGTGCAGGTGTACGCGGTCGGTACCCATCATGTTGTGCCCGTCGCCGGGATAGGTGAAGAGGTCGGGATGGGTGCCTGCGTCGATCGAGGCGCGGATGAACGACAGCGTGTGCTGCGGAACGCAGGTCGGGTCGTTGCCGCCATAAATCAGCAGCAGGCGGCCCTGCAGGTCGCCGGCCTTCGCGAGGAGCGACGTTTCGGCGTAGCCTTCGGGGTTCTGCTGCGGCGTGTCCATGTAGCGCTCGCCGTACATGACTTCGTAGTATTTCCAGTCAATCACGGGGCCGCCGGCCACGCCCACGCGGAAGACGTCGGGATAGGTGGTCATGAGGCTCGTGGTCATGAATCCGCCGAAACTCCAGCCGTGTACGCCGAGGCGCGAGGCATCGACGTAGGGCAGCGACTTCAGGAACTCGACGCCGCGCATCTGGTCCTTCATCTCCTCGACACCGAGGCGGCGGAAGGTGGCTTGTTCGAAGGCCAGGCCGCGATGCTCCGAGCCGCGGTTGTCGAGGCAGAACATCACGTAGCCCTTCTGCGCCATCCACACGTCCCATCCGCGCACCCCGTAATGGCGGCTGCTGTCGATGTTGTGGGCGTGCGGTCCGCCATAGACATAGACGATGGCGGGATACTGCTTCGAGGGGTCGAAGTCGGTGGGCAGGACCAGCCTGTAGTAGAGGTCGGTGACGCCGTCAGCCGCCTTCAGCGTGCCGACACGAATTTCGGGCACGGCGAAGTCGGCCCAGGGTTCGGGTGCCGTGAGCAGCCTCATCCCCCGTGCCCCCTCTTCCGACGAGATGGGGCGACCTTTTCCGTTCGTAGGATATAAGTCAATCATTCGACCGCACTTTGCATTTCCTCCCCACGTCCAGTTATCGACGATGTAACTACCAGCAGGTGAAAGCGAAGCATTGTGCCAACCTTCCTTAGCACTGATTCGCTTTCTGTGTCCCTTCATGTCCACGCTGTAAACGGCGCACCCGATGGGGTCGTCTTCATTGCTCGTATAAATGATTGTCTTATCCTTCTCATTAAACCCAAGCAAGTCGATAACCTCAAAGTCACCCTTCGTCAGGTTCGTCACCCCCTCGCCCTTCGGAGAGGGGGTTCGGGGGGTGAGGCCCAGGAACAGGTGATTCCATCCGTCGCGATTGCGTGTCAGATAGACAAACTTCGTAGCGTCCCACGGCAGGAACTGAATCGGGTGCAGCGGTTCGACGTACTTCTCGTTGCGTTCTTCCAGCAACATCTTGATTTTCTGGCCCGTACGGGCGTCGTAAGCGTCCAGTGTGGCGTGGTTCTGGTCGCGGTTCAGTTCGATGAGATAGAGCGTCTGCTCGTCGGGGCTCCACGCCAGATTTGTGAAGTAACGGTCCTTCGGATTGCCCGTCTGCAGATACACGGTTTGCTGCGTCTGCACGTCGAAGATGCCGACACTGACCTCGTGGCTCGTCTCGCCCGCCATCGGATAGGGGTCGGGGTCGAGTGCGGCGCAACGCGCACTGATATCCACCTGCGGATACTTCGTCACCATCGACTGATCCATGCGGTAGAAGGCGAGCCGCTGGCCTTTGGGGCTCCAGAACGTGCCCTTCGTGATGCCGAACTCGTCGCGGTGGACGCTTTCGCCGTATTCAATGTCGAGGCTTCCGTCGGACGACACCGCCGTGGTCCGTCCACTGCTGTCCGTCACATAGAGGTTGTGGGCACGGACAAAAGCCAGGTTGCGCGACGTCGGTTCCCAGTCTTCGGCCGAGGCGGCAGTGTCCTTCGGCTGCGACCAGACGACGCTCCGCTGTTCCCAATCGACGAGTGCGCGGCGGTCGTGCAGGTCGAGCAGCACGAGCGGACGGTCGGCATAGGGAAATTCGGTGGTGTACAGATGCTGCACAGGGCTGATCTGTGCCTTCGCCAGCGCTGCGTTGATGTCGGCGAGGGAAAAGAGCGCACTGCCCTCCTTTCCGTCCTCCTTCACCGCCTTCACCTCGTCCAGGTTCTGCTCGACGAGTTGTTCGCCCCACCAC
>ONXQ01000020.1:0-19078 GCA_900321835.1 uncultured Prevotellaceae bacterium | reverse complement strand
GGCGTTGCGATTGTTGTGATTGTTGTGCCATAAGCGAGGAAAGGCTTAGCAAAAACATTGCTGCAGCCGTCATGATTTTGTTGTTCATTGTTATGTATTTTTCTTTTGTTTTCAATGTTTCTTTTGTTTTTACATACAAGGGATAATTCCTCACCCCTCCGCCCCGTTGGGGCACCTCCCCTATCTGGGGAGGAGTTCAAAACCAGCCGACAAACGTGCGTGTGGAACTCCTCCCCAGATAGGGGAGGTGCCCGCAGGGCGGAGGGGTGATAGATATATTCTAATTCCCTGTTCCGCCGGTGTTCACGCCCATTTGCTTCATTTTCTCTGTCAATCGGGCTCTCAAGCCATCAACGAATGCGCTCTGCGGCCAGGCAAACACATCACGATTCTCAAACCTCCACACTTCCACTCCCTGCTGACTTTTCAGGTAATCCGTCCGTTGCTTGTCGTGCGACCTTCCGCTTTCTGAATAGTGTGGTTCTCCGTCAAGTTCGATGGCCAGGCGCAGTTCTGGACAAAAGAAATCCAGTATATATGGCCCGATGCTATATTGCCGACGAAATCGAAGTCCGAGCATCTGACGATTCTTCAACATTCTCCACACCGCCCCTTCGGCAGGCGTTCCGTGCGAGCGAAGGTTACGTCTGATGGCCACGTATGCTTTCAGATTATCATCGGGGTACAAGCGCTGATGTGCGGACATGTTTTGTTCGTTATATAGATGCAGGATATCATTTTTTCGCCGCAAAATTACAGAAAATTCTGGTGGAAAGTGAATTTTCCGGCGGTTTTCCTTGCAAAAAGCAAAAGTTTTCTCTACTTTTGCTTGTTGAAATGTAAAAAAAGAGAGATTTTTTAGTTTAATTTTATCTAAATTGTTTTACGCTTATGAAAAAGTATCTTGCTGAGTGCATCGGTACAATGGTACTGACACTCCTGGGCTGCGGCACGGCCGTGAGCCTGAACTGCGGTGTTGACACGGCATCGGTTGTTGGCACGGCTGTGGCCTTTGGTCTTTCGGTGGTTGCTATGGCTTACGCCATCGGCGGCATTTCGGGTTGCCACATCAATCCGGCCATCACGCTGGGTGTTTGGCTCAGTGGCCGCATGACGGGTAAGGACGCTGTGGGTTACTGGGTAGGCCAGTTCATCGGCGGCATCATCGCTGCTGCCATTCTGTTCGGCATCGTTGCTCTGGATCCGGCTTTGGCTGAGGGCACGAAGACGGGTGCCAACGCTTGCCCGAACGGCAACATCGCGCTGGGCATCGTGGTTGAGGTGGTCCTCACGGCTCTCTTTGTGTTTGTAGTCCTCGGCGCTACGTCGAAGACGAACGGTGCGACGAACAACTTTGCCGGTCTTGCCATCGGTCTGTCACTCATCCTCATTCACCTGGTGGGTATTCACTACACGGGCACGAGTGTCAATCCGGCCCGTTCGTTCGGTCCTGCCCTTTTCGAGGGTGGCGATGCCCTGTCGCAGGTTTGGGTGTTCATCCTGGCTCCGCTGGTGGGTGGCGGCATCGCTGCCGGCCTGTGGAAGATGGTCAGTTGCGACAAGGAAGACTAACGACCAGATTTGCTGATATATATACAGAGTTGTGCTCCGGACGTTGCAGCGGCGACGTCCGGAGTTTTTTTGTGAAGGGGAGAGGGGTGATGCGGAGGGGGTGTTGTACCAAAAAAATTTCATCGCGTTGGTACGGTCGTACCGGCGCAGTGGAATTTTTGTACCGGCGCAGTGAAAATGTTGTACCACCGCAGTGGAACTCTATTTCATCCGCAGTTGAAAAATATTTCGTCCGCAGACGATTTTTATTTCGTCCGCAGACGAAATTTTTTTCGTCCACAGACGATTTCCGGCCCGCCTGCGAGTGGAAAAAAATGAAAGTTTTGGGGCTTTCGTTTTGTATTCCGCCCGACATGCATTAACTTTGCAGACGGAATACCTATTATATACACACGCGTATGGACGAAAACGAACTGAAACACGACGAAACTGCCGCTGCAGCCCCTGCCGAGGCGATGGACGAGGCGATGACGACGGCCGACGAACGGATGGAACTCATGACCAAGGAGGAGGAGGCACGGCTGCCGAAGATGCAGTTGTGGGAACGGAAACTGCTCGACTTCTCGCTCCGCAACAATTTCCTGAACCTCCGCATCCGCGGACGGGTCATTCCGCTCGTGTGCGACGACATCGGTGGGCTCGAGGATGTGCTGCAGGACGGCAAGAGCCTCACACTGCGCAGCACGGAGACGGAGAGCGCGGACTTGACGAAGAACGTGATGAAGGCCGACCTCGATGAACGTGAACTCGAACTGGCCATGAAGAACCTGCACCGTGCGGCCCGTGTGGCACTCGAGGAGAACGGTGCCAACACGCTGTTCGTCGTGCTGGGCCTGCTCCACTGGTATGAGTCGCCGAAGACCGAGACGCCGCGCATGGCGCCCATCGTGCTGCTGCCCGTTGACCTGGTCCGAAAGACGGGCGGAAAGTACGAGGTGCGCATGAGGGACGAAGACGTGGTGGGCAACATCACGCTCGTGGAAATGATGCGCCAGCAGTTCGACATCGACCTCAGCGTCCTGAAACATCTGCCGCAGGACGAACATGGCATCGACCTGCCGGCCGTGCTCAACATCGTGCGCGAAGCCGTGAAGGAGAAGCCGCGCTGGACGGTCGAAGAACGGGCCGTGCTCGGCCTCTTCTCGTTCAACAAGTTTGTCATGTGGAACGACCTGCACAACGGTGCCGGCCGGATGCAGCAGAACCCCATCATCCAGACGCTGGTGGAGGGACGGCTGGCCGAGGATTTGATTCAGAAAAACGAAGAGGGCAAAGTCGAAATCGACGCAAAGAAGGCAGACATCGAGGACGAGCCACGCACCTATGCCGTGCCCCTCGACGTGGACAGCAGCCAGTTGGAAGCCGTCATCGAGTCGGGCGAAGGCCGCTCGTTCATCCTCTACGGCCCTCCCGGAACGGGTAAGAGCCAGACGATTACGAACATGATAGCCAACGCGCTCTACCACGGCCGTCGCGTGCTGTTCGTGGCCGAGAAGATGGCCGCCCTGAGCGTGGTTCAGAAACGACTGGAGAAAATCGGCATCGGCGCTTTTTGCCTGGAGATGCACTCGAACAAGGCAACGAAGACCCACTTCCTCAGCCAAATGGAACAGGCGCTCGAAGTGGCCCACCGCCAGTCGCCTGCAGAATATACCCAACTGTCGCAGCGCCTGTTTGAACAGCGAAAGCAACTCATCGCCTACATGGACGCCCTGCACAAGCCGGCGCAGGACGGACTTTCGCTCTACGACTGCATCACCAGCGGACAAGCCATCACCGTCGAACCCCTGCCCCTCGGCACCTTCGACGTCACCCTCTCGAACGACGCCCTGCAGCAGTGCGCACAGCAGTTGCGCGACCTCGACGCCCTGCTCCAACTCACAGGACGCACCAGCAAACATCCGCTCCGAGAACTCCGCATCACCGACTCCAGCGTCGGCGCTGCCCGCACGCTCTCGGCCCAAATCGCCGACGCACAGGCCGCTCTCGCCAAGATTGGCACCCTCACACTGACATACCAGCAACTCAAGGAGGTGAGCACACGCGCCGCTGCCCTCAAGCAGGCCACCGACGCCGTCACGACGCCCTTCGGCTCCTCCGCACTCACACTCGACCCCACCCTCCTGCGCACCCAGTGGCAACAGACAGAGTTGAAGTGGTTCCTGCCAAAATACTTTGCCAAACGCTCCATGCGCAAAATGCTGAAGGCGCAAGGATGCAACGTCGATTGGAACAGCATACCCAACCTCTGCGACCGCCTCAGTGCCTTTCGCACCGCACAGCAGCGCCTGCAGGAAACCAGTGTGCAACCCGTCGGAGAGGTCTGCGCCTTCGTGGCCGCCACGGAACGCCTCAATCCCTCGATCGACGCACTCACCGTGTCCGAAATCGCCGAAACGATGAACCGCTGGGCACACCACACCGACCTGTCGCACGACTGGGCGCTGTGGTCGGTGAAGCGTCAGGAATTGGAGCAGGGCGGACTTCAGTGTGCCGTTGACTACATCATGCAGACAGGCGCGACAGGCTCCGACGCCGCACAGTCTCTGCTCCGCGCCGTTTTCGAGCGAAAGGCCGAAATGCTCATCGACGCAGACGAACAACTGCAGATGTTCAACGGAATGGTGTTTGAACAGATGATTCAGCGCTACCGCGACATGGCCCATCAGTTCCAGGAACTCACCAAGCAGGAACTTTATGCGAAGTTGGCCGCCCGAATCCCTAATCTTACGCTCGAGGCAGCCAGCAGCAGCGAAGTCGGCATACTGAAGCGCAACATCAAGTCGAAGGGACGCGGCACGACCATCCGCCAACTTGTCGATCAGATTCCGACGCTCCTGCCGCGCCTCTGCCCTTGTATGCTCATGTCGCCCATCAGCGTGGCACAGTACATCGATCTGGAGCGCGACCCGTTCGACATCGTGATGTTCGACGAGGCGAGCCAGATGCCGACGAGCGAGGCAGTGGGCGCCATTGCCCGCGGACGTGCTCTTGTCTGCGTCGGCGACCCCAAGCAGATGCCGCCTACGTCGTTCTTCACCACGCAGGTGACTGATGAGGAAACGGCTGCCTACGACGACATGGAGAGCATTCTGGACGACTGCATCACGCTGTCGATGCCAGCACGCTACCTGACATGGCACTACCGCTCGAAGCACGAGAGCCTCATCGCCTTCAGCAACAGTCAATACTACGAGGGAAAACTCTACACCTTCCCGTCGGTCGATGACCGCCAGTCGAAGGTGAACTTCGTACAGGTGGACGGCGTCTATGACATGGGAAAAACGCGCCAGAACCGTGCCGAGGCCGAGGCCATCGTACACGAGGCCCTGCGCCGCCTCGCCGACCCCGAACTGTCGAAGCGCTCCATCGGCATCGTGTCTTTCTCGAAGGTGCAGCAGGACCTCATCGAGGACATTCTGGAAGAGCAGTTGGCGCAGCATCCCGACCTGGAGCAGCGTGCCTACGGAGGCGAAGAGCCCATCTTCGTGAAGAACCTTGAAAACGTGCAGGGCGACGAGCGCGACGTCATCCTCTTCAGTGTGGGCTACGGCCCGGACAAGGAAGGCAAAGTTTCGATGAACTTCGGTCCGCTGAACAACGCAGGCGGCGAACGTCGTCTGAACGTGGCCGTGAGCCGTGCGCGCTACGAGATGATGGTGTTCTCGACGCTGCGTCCCGAGCAGATCGACCTCAACCGCACACAGGCGGAGGGCGTCGTCGGCCTGAAGCGTTTCCTCGAGTTTGCCAAAGGCAGCACCCTGCACACGCAGGCGGTCAAGTCGGCCGACACGGGCAGCGCAGCCTCGATGGCCGACGCCATTGCACGCGAAATCGAGGCGCTGGGCTACAAGGTCGATAAGAAGGTGGGCCGCTCCAACTTCAAGATTGACCTCGCCGTGGTCGATTCCAACGACAGCGGCACCTACATGCTGGGCATCATGATTGACGGACGCACCTACTACCAGACGAAGACGCAGCGCGACCGCGAAATCTGTCAGCCCAACGTGCTGCAGATGCTCGGCTGGAGAATCATGAAGGTGTGGTCGGTCGATTGGTTCCTCAACAAAGAAAAAGTGATGGAGCGCATCAGCACCGTGCTGCAGGGGAAACAGCCGGAAGAACAGCCCGACGCACCCGTCGCACAAGTGAGCGACACCGACGAAGTGGCTGTACCACAGAATGTTCCGACCGACGATTTAGACAGTAATGCTTTGAAATATGAGAAGGCCGACGTGGCTCCGCAGCAGGGCGAATGGTTCATCGAAGAGATTGAGCGGAAGAAGAAGACCCTCGATGCGCAGGTGGCGAAGATCATCAAGGCGGAGCAGCCGATTACGTTCTCGCTGCTGTGCCGCCGCATGGCCGACGTGTGGCAGCAGCCGCGCGTGACGCCTCGTTTCCAGAAACTCATCGAGAGCCATCTGGGCAGCGCCTATCTCGACCCCGAAGACCGTCAGGACGCGCCCTACTACTGGGCCGACTTCGCCTCGTCGCTCAACTACACGCAGTTCCGCACGGGCAGCGGCCGTGACATCCAGGACATTCCCCTCGTCGAGGTGAAAAACTGCCTGCGCACGGCTGTCGAGCAGATGGTGGCCTGTCCCGCCGACGACCTCAAGCGTCAGGCCGCCCGCATCCTGGGTTACACGCGCCTCACTCCGCGCCTCACGGCGGTCTTCGACCGTGCCCTCGCCCAGTTGCAGAGGACGGACGTCGTCGCCGACGAAGGCGGAATGCTTAAGATTCGCGAATGAACTGCCGCACGGCTCTTCCACAGCAGGGTGTGAAGTGGAAAACAAAAAGAATGACACAGAAGATGCCCTGTTGCGGCATTACAATACCAAAAAATTCCATCGCCGTTGGTACAACTGTACCACTGCGGTGGAACTTTTTTTCGTCCACAGTGAAACTGCCGTACCACTGCGGTGGAATTTCAGGCACACTGGGGCACCTTGCAGAATCGTTTGCTGATGGGGATGGCAGGCGCTGCCCCCGAGGTTCACACCATCGCCAGCACCGTGTAGGCCACGATGATGTAGCGGAGGGTCTTGCCTGCGAACGTCGTGCCGAGCACAAAGGCCCAGTTGACACGCATGATGCCCAGGGCAATCGAAATGGCCGAACCGAGGATGGGCAGAAACGTAATCAGACCGGCCCATCCGCCGTAGCGGCCCACCCACCGCTTGGCACGCTCCAAACGCCGCGGCTTCACCCGCAGCCAGCGCCCGATGCGGTCGGCATCGCCCAGATGTCCGACACAGTAGTTGAACATCGAGCCAGCCGTGTTGCCGATGGTGGCCGAGACAAGCAGCAGCACAGGGTCCATCGACGTCGTGGCCAGCAGGGCCGCCATGACGGCTTCGCTGCTGAAGGGAATGAACGACCCGGCCAGGAATGCGGCGAGGCCCATGCCCCAGTAGCCGTAGGTGACGAAGAAATCGGTGAAGTTTTCCATCAGATGAACATGAGAAGGCCGACGCCCAGCGTGAGCACTGTGAGCACGATGACGACAATGTTTTGCACCCGTCCGAACGACTGTGCGCTGAAGTGGCCGCTCATCAGGGCCGCACTGGTCAGGCAGAGGGGCAGCACGTAGAGCGAATGCTGGGGCTGGAGCAGGAGCCAAAGGAAGGACAGGATGCCGTGGAGCAGGACGACATAATACTGATAGCGCGTGCGGGTCTTGTCGAGATGGTTGTTGCGCAGAAAATCGACCGTACCCACCAGAAAATGGAGCAACGCCAGCGAGGCCACGGCGATGTGCATCACCGTCCACGACGAGAAGTCGGGCAGGTCGATGCGCATCAGTTCGACAAACCAACCGGTGAGCAGCGGCATCTGGTCGGAGCAGTAGCCGTAGGTGAAAAGGAAGAAAAAAGGTGTCGCCATGCCCAGCAGCGATGCCACCCAGCCGCGCAGGCTCATCGAGCGCAGCAGAATCTGCGAAATCCAGCACACGGGCACGAAATGGAGCAGTTGGGGAAACACCAGCGCCGCGACTCCGATGGCGAGAAACGTGAGGTAACTCAGTACCGTCGCCCAGGGACGCTGATAGGATGCGAACAGCGGGAAGTAGGCCACGACGCTGCACAGCAGAATGAGATGAGCCGGGTGCAGTTCGTGCAACATCACGGCCGACCCCAGCAACAGGGCCAGCGTACTGCTGATCATGCGGCTGTTGACACGCAGCAGGACGAAGGCGTTGCTCAGTTCGGACAGCAGATAGACACACACGGCACAAGCCACAAAGCCGCACGGCAGCCTCCACGAAAAGGGTGCCGGAAGCACTGCCCACGCCACGAGGGCAAGGAGCGAAACGACGGCCAGCGTGAAGCGGCCCTGTGCTATGGTCTTTTGGAACATCCGACGGTCAGAGATCGCTGCCGATGTCGCGGCGGAAATATTTCTTCTCAAAAACAATGCGCTGCGCCGAACGGAACGAGGCAGCGAGAGCCTCGGCACGGTCGGCACCGTAACTGCTCACGGCGATGACACGTCCGCCGTCGGTCACAACCTGCTCCGAACCGTCCTCGGCCACGGCGACCTTCGTACCGGCGTGGAAGACGATGCTCTCCTCCACCGTGTCGAGGCCCGTGATGGGGAATCCCTTGTCGTAGTGTCCGGGATAGCCGCCACTGACCAGCATCACGCTGACCGCCGTACGGGGGTCGATGACGAGCCGGCGTTCGCCCAGGTTTCCCTCGGCCACGCCTTGCAGCAAATCGACAAGGTCGCTCCCGATGCGCAGCATCACACTCTCCGTTTCGGGGTCGCCCATGCGGACGTTATACTCGATGACCATCGGGTCGCCGGCCTCTGCACACGAATAGGCGCGATCGACGCGGATGAGCCCGAGGAAGATAAAACCGCGGTAGTCGATGCCCTCGGCTTTCAGGCCGGCGATGGTGGGACGGACAATGCGCTCCTCCACCTTCTGCATGAAGACGGAGTCGGCAAAAGGCACAGGCGAAACGCTCCCCATGCCCCCGGTGTTCAGGCCCGTGTCGCCCTCTCCGATGCGCTTGTAGTCTTTCGCCACAGGCAAGATTTTGTAGTCGGAGCCGTCAGTCAGCACAAAGACACTGCACTCGATGCCGCTGAGGTATTCCTCGATGACGACACGGCGGCTCGCCTCGCCGAACATACCTCCGAGCATCTCTTCCAACTCGCGCTCAGCCTCTTCGAGCGTGGGCAGAATCAGCACGCCCTTGCCGGCACAGAGCCCGTCGGCCTTCAGCACATACGGCGGCTGCAGCGTGCGCAGAAAATCCTTGCCTGCGGCGAGCGTTTCGGGGGTGAAAGTGCGATAGGCCGCCGTGGGAATGGCGTGTCGCTGCATGAATCCCTTTGCAAAGTCTTTCGACCCTTCGAGTTCGGCTCCTGCCTGCGACGGACCGATGACGGGGATGTGGCACAGCGCGTCGTCGCCTCGGAAGTAGTCGTAGATGCCGGCCACAAGAGGTGCTTCGGGGCCGACCACCACCATGTCGATGCCTTCGCTGAGCACCAGTTGGCGCAGGGCTGCGAAGTCGGTGGCACTGATGTTCACATTCTGGCCCAAAAGTCGCGTCCCGGCATTGCCCGGAGCGATGAAGAGTTTGTCAACCAGTGGGCTCTGGCTGATTTTCCAGGCCAGCGCATGTTCGCGTCCGCCGCTGCCCAAGAGTAGGAGTTTCATAGCGTGTATGTGTTTCAGTTAAACGTTTGTGGAAATTGCACTGCAACGAATTCCTTGCAAAGTTACGATTAACTGCGTGTACCACAAAACGAAAGCCAAAAAACTTTAACATTTCTTTCGCATCCTCGCAATTTTGCATTAACTTTGCACCCGAATATGAACGACCGACAGATAGTTGATGCTTTGTTGCGGCACGATGCCTTCGTGACCCGTCTGTTCTTCTACCGCAATCTGCGGCCTCTGCTCCTGAGCCTCATCCAGCGCCTCGGCAGAGACGGCCAACGGTGGGAGTTCGACGAAATGGTCAATGAACTTTACGCCCTCTTGCTCGCCGACGACGGACGCCGTCTGCGCACCTTCACGTTCAGTTGTTCGCTGTATCAGTGGCTGAAAGTCGTTGCGCTCCATCACCTGACGGCCAAGACCGACAGCGTGGTGATAGATTCCGTGTCGAAAGAGCCTCTTTATGAACGGGCTGCGGAGGAGGAGACGGTCGAAGCCGATTCGTCGGCCCGCGAAGACGTTGAGCGACTGCTCAGCCAGATGCCGAACCAGCGCTACGCCACCGTCCTGCGCCGCCTCACCCTCGAAGGCTATTCGAACGAGGAGTTGGCACGCGAGATGGATGTCAACATTGCCAACCTCTACAACATCAAACGCCGTGCCATGGCTCAACTGAGCGAAGTGGCACTCAAAGATAAGTTATGGGCATCAGATACACCAAGAAACAAGACGAGCAGGAAATGAAGAACACGGCCGACCCCTGGCACGTGATCGGCATGAACCTCGGTGACAAGCGGCCGCTGACGTCGCGCACCACGCCGGTCGTGGCGCTGGCAGGCGGGTTGTCCGACATCGAGATTGCCACTTTTCTGGACGGCAATGCCGGTGCCGACCTTCAGATGCGTGTCGTCCGCGAGGCTCGGCGCGACCCGGCGCTGCAGCGCCTCTTGCAGGATTCGGCAGAGATTGACACCGAAGTGGAGAGGCTTGTCCACCAGGACGGCGTGAAGAACCTGCCGCTCACGGCTCTGGCTGCGAGCGAGCAGGACGACGGCAGTTCGTGCGGATTGCACTGCGAAGAGTTTGTGCTGCAACGGCGCGGCATCGTGTTCGACGATGCTGAACTCATCCGCGTGGCCCGCGAAAACGGCTGGCTGCAGGACGACGGCACGCGCATCGGCGATGTGGGCAACGTGCTGGAGAAGGTCGGTCTGCGCGTGACCAAGGACTTCGGCTTCAGCCTCGACGACGTAGCGCGTCTGCTGGCCGAGGGCAAGGACGTGATTGCCGTGGTGGATGGCGGCGAACTCGTCGGCGACCGTGACACGGAGCGGATGGAGGACAAGTTCATCGGCGAAATCCCTGATCATGCCCTCGTCGTCACCAGCGTGGACACCGACGGACAAACAGTCGAGGTGCACGACCCGCAGAGCGAAAACGAGCGCGACACGTACCCGACGGAACAGTTCCTCGATGCCTGGGAAGACTCGGGCAGGTATCTGGTCGTAGTGGAATCATGAATAGAGACGAACAATACATGCGTCGCTGCATTCAGTTGGCGAAGAACGGCCTCTTGACCACGGCTCCGAATCCGATGGTCGGGGCCGTTGTCGTTTGCGACGGTCGCATCTTGGGCGAGGGCTACCACGTACGCTGCGGCGAGGGCCACGCCGAGGTGAACGCGCTGGCATCGGTGCGTCCCGAGGACGAGGCTCTGCTCTGCCGTTCGACCCTCTACGTGAGCCTCGAGCCGTGCAGCCACTTTGGCAAGACGCCGCCCTGTGCCGACCTCATCGTCAGCAAGGGTCTGCGCCGCTGCGTGGTGGGCACGATCGACCCGTTTGCCCAGGTGCAGGGCCGCGGCGTACAGCGTTTGCGCGACGCCGGGGTGGAGGTGACCGTGGGTGTGTGCGAAGCCGAGTGCCGCGAACTGAACAAGCGGTTTTTCACCTTCCACCAGCAGCACCGCCCGTTTGTCACCCTGAAGTGGGCGCAGACGTCCGACGGAATGATAGGTCATCCGCAGCGCCGCCTGCTGATTTCCAACGACTTGACACAAATGATGTGTCACAAGCGGCGCAGCGAGCACGAAGCCATTCTCGTGGGCCGCCGCACATGGGAAATGGACCAGCCGCGGCTCGACGTGCGGTGCTGGACAGGACATTCGCCGCGGCGCTACGTGCTGAGCCACGCGACGGGCGACATCGCCGACCTGCTCCGTTCGATGTGGCAGGAGAGCGTGCAGAGCCTGCTGGTCGAGGGTGGACGGCAGACGTTGCAGAGTTTCATTGATGCCGGATTGTGGGACGAAGCCTTCGTCGAGACGTCTCCGCAGTGTCTCAACGACGAGGGTACAGAGGCGCCCGTGCTCTGCAACGCCTATCTGGTTGATACTCAGTATTATGGCGGTCACCGGATGGAACAGTGGCGAAAGGCATAGTACGGCGCAGTCCGATGACTTCTAAACACCTGGAAATGACGCACTTCGGTGCGTCTTTTTTTGTGCCGTAGTTGATACGAATTTCGTCCGCAGACGAAATTTTTTTCGTCCACAGTTGAAATTTATTTCGTCCGCAGACGAAATTTTTTTCATCTACGGACGGGGTTCCGGGTTACTGCGCCGGCGGCCTCGTCGAATGGGCGAAAATGCCCTCAAAAAGTGAAAAAAAACGTAAAAACTGCTTAAAACTCCGTAAAATAGGTATAAAATGCGTTAAAAGTGACTTTTGTATTTTCGTAGCACAAAATTTGTTTGTAATTTTGCATCCGTAAAAGACTGCGCCCACGCAAATCACTGGGTGCGACCCTGCAAAATCGACTTGAAAAGAATGAAAAGAATACTGACCAAAATCTGCCTGTTCGCTGCCGTTGCGCTGACGGTCGTTTCGTGCCTGAAGGACAAGGACGTGACCACCTATCCGCAATGCGCCATCCTGTCGTTCTCGATTGGAAACATCACGACACGCTTCTACACCAAGACCCACGACGGACTGAGCGACAGCACCTACACCCGTGTGATCGACGGCTCGACCGTTGGTTTCAACATCGACCAGTTGAAGGGCGAAATCGAGTCGGTGGACTCCATCATCGGATGGGCCGACATCAGCCGCGTCGTGCCCCAAATCACCTACTCCGGCCAACTCTTCTGCAAGCAGCGCGGATGGGATGCCTACTACTCCTTTGCCTCTGGCACCGACTCGGTTGACTTCACGCACGACGTCGAATTTCTCGTCGTTTCGACCGACCAGCAGAACTCGCGCATCTACAAGGCACGGCTCAACAAGGCCAGCCTCGTGTCCGACTCGCTCTACTGGACCGACATGAGCGACACCCACCTCAGCCTCAGCGGCCTGCACCGCAGCATCGCCCTCGGCACGCGCATCTACACATTTGCCGCAGGCGGCGGCTCGCCCACCGTCACCACCCTCGACACCAGCGACCCGACGGCCTGGACACCGGCCACCGCGCTGACCGGCGCTGCCTCCGACCTCGACATCCTGTCCATCACCCTCTTCCAGGACAAATTCTACGCCCTCGGCGCCGACGGACACCTCTACACCGCAAGTCCCGAGACGCAGGGTGCCGAATGGACCCTCGCCGACGGCGGAAAGACCTTCAGCCGCCTGCTCTGCGCCGACAAGACCTACCTCTACGCCCACGACGGCACCTGCATCGTGCAGTCGGCCGACCTGCTCACTTGGACTCCCAACGGCACGGCCGACCTCGACCAGTTGCCTGCCGCACCCGTCCAGTCGGCAGCCTACAACACCCAGACACACGGCGGACTCCAGCACGTCGTCATGCTCGGACTGAACGGAACGGCCGAGAAGAAGACGTCAACGTGGTACAAAATCTCGTCGGCCGACAACGACATCGACCAGCCCTGGGACCACATCCCCACACCCGCAACCACCTACGTCCTCCCCGCCCTCGACAACCTCACGATGGTACGCCTGGGCAACACCCTCCTGGCCTTCGGCGGAGCAGACGCCAACACGGGCAACACAGAGAAAGCCTTCAAGACCCTCTACGAGTCGGCCGACAACGGACTCACCTGGCACCCCTACACCAGTAAGAAGTGCCTGCCCGAACAACTCAACGAAGCACCCGCCCAGCCCGTCACCGCCGTCAGCGTCGGCGACCAGTTGTGGCTCATCCAGAGCGGAGGAAAAGTTTGGCGAGGCATCATCGGACGCCAGAAACCATAACCCGCCCAACACCCCGACACCCCATGCACACCCAGCCACACACCATAGTCCACCTGCTCATCGGATGCATCCTCACGATGCTCCCCCTCCGTCATGCACAGGCACAAGAACTCGAGTACGCCCTCGAACTCGGTGTCATGGCCGGTCCGCTCACCTACTTCGGCGACGCCAACTACGGCTCGCCCTTCAAGAACCCCAACGCCGCCGCAGCCGTCTTCGCACGCTACAACCTCAACCAGCGCATGTCGCTCAAGTTCGACGTAGCCTACGGCAAAATCTCTGGCGACGCCAGCAAAGGCAGCAACAAGTTCCCCGACCTGGACGGACAGGAGTGGAAATTCAGCAAGCCACTCGTTGACATCGCCTGCCAGTACGAACTCAACTTCTGGGCCTACGGCACCGGCGGCAGTTACAAAGGCTCACGCCGACTCGCACCCTACATCCAGATGGGACTCGGACTCACCGCCTGCAACAAGGAAGTCGCACTCAGCATACCACTCGGCATCGGCGTCAAGTACAAGTTTGCACCCCGGTGGAACTGCGGCGCCGACCTCAGCGTCCGCTTCACCACCAGCGACAACCTCGACGGCATCACAGACCCCTACCGCATCAGCAGCGGAGCATTCAAGAACAAAGACTCCTACGCCATGCTCCTCTTCTACGTCGCCTACGACCTCTGTCCCAAATACCGAAAATGTAACAACGAATAACATGTACGAAGAACAAATAGATAAAAGCCGCCTGCCACGCCACATCGCCATCATCATGGACGGAAACGGACGGTGGGCCAAGGCACAAGGACGCGAACGCACCTACGGACACCAGGCAGGCGCACAGACAGCACAAGACGTCGTCAAAGCCGCCGGACGCCTCGGCATAGAGTACGTCACGCTCTACACCTTCTCAACCGAAAACTGGAACCGGCCCGCCGCCGAAGTGCAGGCACTCATGAGCCTGCTCATGCAGAACCTTGTCGATAAACTTTTCATGGAGTACGACGCACGCTTCCGTGTCATCGGCGACCGCAGCCGCCTCACACCCGAAATACAGGAAGCCATCGTCCGGCTCGAAGAGACAACCAAGAACAACAAAAAGACCTGCATGGTCATGGCCCTCAGTTACTCCTCAAAATGGGAACTCACAAAGGCCACAAAAGACATCGCACGTGAAGTCGCCGACGGAACACTCCGCCCCGAAGACATCACCGAACAAACAGTCGCACAACACCTCGACACCGCCGACATCCCCGACCCGGAACTCATGATCCGCACCGGCGGCGAAGAACGCATCAGCAACTTCCTCCTCTGGCAGTGCGCCTACAGCGAATTCTACTTCACAAAGACCTTCTGGCCCGACTTCAACGAAGAAGAACTCTGCCGCGCCATCTGCGAATACCAGCAGCGCCAGCGCCGCTTCGGAAAAACCGGCGAACAAGTCGAGGACGACAAGAAATAAACACCCACGAGACATCCACAACGCAATGAACATAAAAAAACTGACCCTCCTCGCCCTCACGGCACTGCTCTTCACGCCGCAGGCCCGTGCGCAGCAGGATACAGATAAGCCCAACATCATCTACGGACAACCGCGCCGAATGCCCATCGGCGGCATATCGGTCGAAGGCGTCGACAACTACGAAGACTATCTTCTCATCGGCATCTCCGGCCTCAGCGTCGGAGAAGAAGTCACGGTGCCAGGCGACGAAATCACCGCCGCAGTGAAGCGCTACTGGAAGCACGGCCTGTTCAGCAGCGCACGCATCGAAGCCGAGAAAATCCAGAACGACAGCATCTATCTCAAGATTGTGCTGGCCACCCGTCCACGCGTCTCACGCGTCAACATCAACGGCGTGAAGAAGTCGGAGCGCGACGACCTGGAGCAGAAGATAGGCATCGTCAGCGGCAACCAGATTACGCCCAACATGGTGGACCGCGCAAGGCTTATCATCAAGGGATACTTCGACGAGAAAGGATTCAAGAATGCCGAGGTGGACATCGTGCAGCGCGACGACATCAACAAGAAGGACCACATGATCGTCGATGTCAACATTGACAAGAAGGAGAAAGTCAAGGTCGGCCACATCTACATCACAGGCAACGACAACCTGAAGCGCAGAAAGATTATCGGCGGACCCTTCGGCGGCGGACTTCTCAAGAAGACGCACGAGAACAAGTTCTCCAACATCCTCCGTTCCAAGAAGTTCACCACCGAAAAATACAAGGAAGACAAGGAGCGCATCATCGAGAAGTACAACGAACTCGGCTACCGCGACGCTCAGATTGTGGCCGACAGCGTAGTGGACCTCGGCAACAACACCGTCGATGTCTTCATCCATCTCGACGAGGGCCAGAAATACTATGTGCGCGACATCTCGTGGGTGGGCAACACCATCTACTCTACAGACGCCCTCAACAACGTGCTGCGCATGAAGAAGGGCGACGTGTACAACATGAAGCACATCAAGCAGCGCCTGGAGAAAGACGATGACGCTGTGTCGAACTATTACTACAACGACGGTTACGTGTTCAACCGCGTCAAGTCCGTCGAAGTGGGCGAGGAAGGCGACTCGATCGACCTTCAGGTTCGCATCTTCGAGGGAACACAGGCCAGCATCAACAAGATTAAAATCTACGGCAACACCCGCGTCTATGAAGATGTCATCCGCCGCGAACTGTCGCTCAAGCCGGGCGACCTCTTCTCGATGGACGCCTTCAAGCAGTCGTACCAGGACATCGCCCAGATGGGCCACTTTGACCCTGAGAAGATGGATTTCACACCGGTTCCCGACCAGAGCACGGGCATGGTGGACCTGAACCTGGGCCTGACGCCGAAGGCGAGCGACCAGATTGAACTTTCGCTCGGCTGGGGCTACACGGGTGTCATCCTGAAGGCCGGCATCAAGTTCACCAACTTCTCGATGCGCAACCTCTTCGGCAAAGGGAAAAACCGCCGCGGCATCCTGCCTCAGGGCGACGGACAGCAGTTTGAGATCAGCGCCTCGACCAACGGTTCCTACTACCAGTCGTACAGTCTCTCGTTCTTCGACCCGTGGTTCGGCGGCAAGCGTCCGAACTCGCTCAGCGTTTCGACCTATTTCTCGCGCTACACCGACGTCAACTCCAACTACTACAACTCGTCGTACATGAACTCGTACTATTCCATGCTCTATGGCTACGGAAACTACAACAACTCCTACTACAACAACTACGGTTCCTACTACGACCCCGACAAGTACATGCAGATGTTCGGCCTGTCGCTCGGATGGGGCAAGCGCCTGACCTGGCCCGACAACCGTTTCTCACTCTCGGCCACACTTG
This sequence comes from uncultured Prevotellaceae bacterium, assembly GCA_900321835.1. GTDB lineage: Bacteria > Bacteroidota > Bacteroidia > Bacteroidales > Bacteroidaceae > UBA3839. The sequence continues at coordinate 2,297 of ONXQ01000020.1, read as the reverse complement.
CCTTCTCGCGCTACATGCTGAAGGACTGGGAATACTTCCTCATCACCGACGGTAACTGCAACAACGTGAACCTCACGCTGCAACTCTCGCGCAACTCCATCTCCAACCCCATCTTCCCGCGCTCCGGCTCGCAAATCTCGCTGTCCGTGTCGCTCACGCCGCCCTATTCACTCTTCGACGGGATTGACTACAAGGAACTCAGTGCGCACACCTCGACCGCCGATGCCGACCGCATGAAGAACCTGCAGAAGATATACCACTGGATCGAGTACCACAAGTGGAAGTTCACGAGCCGCTACTTCACGCCCCTCTCGTCGGCCCAGAAGTGCTTCGTCCTCATGGCACGCTTCGACTGCGGATTCCTCGGCCACTACAACCGCTACAAGCGTTCGCCCTTCGAGACCTTCTACATGGGCGGCGACGGCATGTCGGGCTACACCTCCAGTTACTACAGCGAAACCATCGGCCTGCGCGGCTACGACAACGGCTCGCTCACGCCCTACGGCCAGGAAGGCTACGCCTACTCGCGCATGTCGCTCGAACTCCGCTACCCCTTCCTCCTGCAAGGCTCGACCAACATCTACGGACTCGCCTTCGTCGAGGGAGGTAACGCCTGGAACCAGGTCAAGAAGTTCAACCCCTTCGACATGAAACGCTCGGCCGGCGTCGGCGTCCGCCTGTTCCTCCCGATGGTCGGCATGATGGGCATCGACTGGGCCTACGGCTTCGACAAGGTCTTCGGCTCCAATGCCTACGGAGGCAGCCAGTTCCACTTCATCCTCGGACAGGAATTCTGACCACGCCCCGTCGCAGCCGAAAACGCACCGCAGTCGAAAAAAATTTCGTCCGCAGACGAAATAAAAACGCACCGCAGACGAAATTCAGTTCATCCACAGACGAAATTCAGTTCATCCACACACCGAACATTCATCAATCACACATAGAACAATGAAACAGACACTCATCACCCTCGCGCTCGCCATGACCACCTGCTTGGCAGCCAGCGCCCAGAAGTTCGCCCTCGTTGACATGGAGTACATCCTCAAGAATGTCCCCGCCTACGAACGCGCCAACGAACAACTCAACCAAATCTCCAAGAAGTGGGAAGGCGAGATAGAAGCCGTCCTCAAGGATGTCGAGGCACAGTACAAGAAATACCAGTCCGAAGCCGTCTTCCTCAGCGACGCACAGAAGACCAAGACCGAAGAGTCCATCATGGCCAAGGAGAAGCAGGCCAGCGACCTGAAGAAGAAATACTTCGGCGCCGAAGGCGAACTCTTCAAGAAGCGCCAGAGCCTCATGGCCCCCATCCAGGACGAAATCTACAACGCCGTCAAGGACATCTGCGACCAGCGCGGCTACCAACTCGTCCTCGACCGCGCCTCCGGCGGCAGCATCATCTACGCCTCGCCCAAGATCGACATCAGCGACGAAGTGCTCCAGAAACTCGGCTACGCCCACTGATCACACCCAACCCATTCAACCCATCAACCCCATCCACCCTAAAAATCCATTAACCCCTTTTAATAATCAAACAAAAATGAAGAAAACCATTCTTACCCTGCTCGTGGCCCTGCCCATGAGCCTCTTCGCGCAGAAGTTTGCGCACATCAACTCTGCCGACATCATCCAGGCCATGCCCGAGTACACCACCGCACAGACCGAGATGCAAGCCGCAGCCAAGCAGTACGAAGACGAACTCAAGCGTATGCAGGACGAACTCAAGACCAAGATGGAAGACTACGAGAAGAATGCCGCCACCATGGTCGATGCCGTCAAGCAGCGCCGCGAACAGGAACTGCAGGACCTCAACACCCGCCTCGAAAACTACTACCAGGCCTCTCAGCAGGAACTCCAGAAACTGCAGCAGCAGAAGATGGCAGCCATCAGCGAGAAAGTCTCGAAGGCCATCAAGGAAGTCGGCGAGGCAGGCGGCTACGTCTATGTCATGGACACCACCAGCGGCATTCCCTACATCTCCACCACCCTCTCGACCGACGTCACCGCACAGGTCAAGGCCAAACTGGGACTGAAGTAACACACCGCACCCCACGCGACACCACCCGACGCCGGAGAGCACCACGCTCCCCGGCGTCGTGCGTCAGGGCACAAAAAAATCCGCACAGCACGTGCGGATTTCTTTTTTTCCAGACCCCGTGCAGCAGCGCTACACCGCCGCCCTCGCCTGTATTTAGGAACCGCAGATTACACGGATTAAAAGGATTTTCTCCTTACCCAAGAGATGAATTTTTAAGTGATTGAATAAAAATCCATGAAATCCGTAAAATCTGCGGTTA
>ONXQ01000038.1 GCA_900321835.1 uncultured Prevotellaceae bacterium | reverse complement strand
GGTTCGATTCCCGTAGGCGCTACCATGAAGACCTTAACTCCTCCAGAAGTTAAGGCCTTTTTCTTTATTATATCGTCTGTATGAGATTTTTCATTGCTGTCCTCCTGGTCATGGCCTCGGTCGTGGGGTCACAAGCACAGGGATTCGACCCTCTGAGAGGCAAAGTCGTGTGTGTGCTTGGCGACTCCTACGTGCGTAACCATCGCCGCCCCGTCGATGAAACCTGGCACTGCCGCGTGGCTACGGCTCACGGCATGGATTACCGCAACTTCGGACGCAACGGAGGCTGCGTGGCCTTCGACCGCAGCCGCGAGGGTTTCGGCCCGTCCCTGCTCGTCCGCTACAAGGACATGCCTGCGGATGCCGACCTTGTCCTCATCATCGCCGGTCACAACGACGCTGCCATGATTGGCACGTCACGGGATTCGCTCCAGATGTTCTGCGACTCGCTCGACCTGCTGCTCACACGCATTCATGCCCATTGCCCGAAGGCTCGCCTCGGCTGGGTCACGCCGTGGTATGTTGACCGTCCCGGCTTTCGTCCCGTCGTGAAGGCCATCAAGCGCATCTGCCGCAAGCACCATGTGCCCGTCCTCGACAACTACCGTCGTTCGTGTCCCGTCAAAGTCCGCGACGCCGACTTTCGCAGACATTTTTTTCAGGGTCCCAACGACACTGCACACTTGAATGCCGAAGGCCACTCGCTCTTCTACGCGACGGGAGAAAAGTTTATGCTGGACGCAATGAACGATGGTCAATAGCACACGCCGCTTTTACCGTCAAGAGTACCAAAAATTTTTCGCCGTGTTGGTACAGTTGTACCAACGCGCTGGTACAAAAGTTTCAGCGCACTGAAACCGGCGTACCACTGCGGTGGAACTGACGTACCACTGCGGTAGGGGTCGGGACGCACTGCCTTTGGCTGAGCCGTGCACTAAAAAACAGAGGGACGAACACTGATGTTCATCCCTCTGACCTGTGAAGAGGAGCCGAATGGCGGACTCGAACCGCCGACCCACGCATTACGAATGCGTTGCTCTACCAACTGAGCCAATTCGGCTTAAATCTCTAAAAGCGGTGCAAAGGTAATACTTTTTTGCGAGACAAGCACAAAAAATAAGCAAGTTTTTTTAACTTTGCAGAAAATTTGTCGGAAGATGGAAGAAAACAAGCGCAGAAGAAGCCCGAAATACGTGCTGATTGTCAGCATCGTGCTGGTGATTGCCGTTGTCCTCATCAATATGTTCTGGTCGTGGGCCTTCGGACAGTCGTACCAACAAATGTTCCAAAGGGTACGGAGTCTCTCCAAGCCTACGGTCAGGATGGAGCAACCGCGCCTGACCGCCAAACGTCCCGAACTGATGCTCCAGAAGACAGGGTTCATCATCTCCTTCAACACCGAGACCAACTGCCCGAACTACGTGGCCTGGTATCTGACGGGCAGCAGGGCAAAGGGGCGCAACACGAAGCGCAAGGACCTGTTCGAGGGCGACCCGGCCATTGCGAAAGAGCGCCGCATCGAGTATTACGACTACAACAACACACGCTACGACCGCGGTCACATGTGTCCTTCGGGCGACAACAAGCACAATTCGAAGGCGATGGACGACTGTTTCCTCATGACCAACATGTGTCCACAGGCACACAACCTGAACATAGGTGCATGGAACGACCTTGAACAGGAATGCCGTCGGTGGGCCAAGAACTACAGCCCTGTCGCCATTGTCTGCGGCCCTATCTTCGACAAGCGTCCCTACCGCTATGTCGGCCAGCGCAAGGGTCACCGCATCGCTGTCCCCGACCGATTCTTCAAAGTGGTACTGATGAACGGACGTGTGCCCAAAGCCATCGGATTCATCTACCCCAACAAAGACACGAACAAACCCATGCGCCATTTTGCCGTCAGCGTCGATGACGTGGAACGGCAAACCGGCATCGACTTCTTCTATCAACTGGACGACAAGGTCGAGAACAAGATTGAAGCCGTTTGCAACCCAGCAGCATGGAACATCTGAGTCTATCCGTCTATTATTCAACTTTAAACCTCCATCCCGTCTCCATGACCAAGCAACTCCGCGACCTAACCGTCGTCAGCAATACGGCACTCAACGAACGGCTCATCTTGCTGCGACTCACCGACCACACTCCCCTGCCCCGTTGCACCGCGGGTCAGTTTGTGCAGGTACGCATCGACGGCAGCCCTTCCACTTTCCTGCGCCGCCCCATCTCCATCCATTTTGTCGATGAAACGAACAACGAACTCTGGCTGCTGGTGCAACTTGTGGGCGACGGCACACGCCGACTCGGACAACTCAAGACGGGCGACCGTCTCAACGTCCTGCTGCCGCTGGGCAACGGATTCAGCCCTGTGCAGAACCCCGGCGAACGTGTCTTGCTCGTCGGCGGAGGCGTTGGCATCGCGCCGCTGCTTGAATATGGGAAATACTTGAAGGAGAACGGAGCAACACCTATATTCTTATTAGGCGCACGTACGCGCGATGACCTCGTCCAAATGGAATGGTTCAAACAGTTTGGACAACTTCACCTGACCACCGAAGACGGAACCACCGGGGTACAGGGATTTGTCACCAATCATCCAGTTTTGTCTGAACCCGAATTCGACCGCATCGCTGTCTGCGGTCCCAAGCCCATGATGCTGGCCGTGGCGCGTTTTGCACACCAGCACAACTTTCCCTGCGAAGTTTCACTCGAAAACATGATGGCCTGCGGACTCGGAGCCTGCCTGTGCTGCGTCGAAAAGACAGTGAGAGGCAACGTCTGCGTCTGCACCGAAGGACCCGTTTTCAATATCAACCAACTGACATGGCAAATCTAAGTGTAAATATCGCCGGGCTGCAACTGCGCAACCCCGTCCTCACAGCCTCCGGCACCTTCGGCTACGGTCTCGAGTTTGCCGACCTCATCAACCCGGCCGAACTCGGCGGCATCATTGTCAAAGGAACCACACTTCATCCCCGCGAAGGAAACGACTATCCACGCATGGCCGAAACACCCAGCGGAATGCTCAACTGCGTGGGGTTGCAGAATAAAGGCGTCGAATATTTCTGCCAGCACATCTACCCCGAAATCAAAGACCTGGACACCCGCGTTCTTGTCAATGTCTCAGGCTCAACAATCGAGGATTACGCTGAATGCGCTGCACGCATCAACGCCCTGGACAACATTCCAGCCATCGAACTCAACATCTCCTGTCCCAATGTGCGACAGGGAGGCATGGCCTTTGGCGTCACGACCGACGGGGCAGCCAGCGTGGTCAGCGCCGTGAGAAAGGTGTATGACAAGACGCTCATCGTCAAACTGTCGCCCAACGTGACCAGCATTGCCGACATAGCCCTGGCCGTGCAGGATGCCGGAGCCGATGCAGTCTCACTCATCAACACCCTCATGGGCATGGCCATCGACATAGAGCACCGCCGACCGCGACTTTCCATACGGACAGGAGGACTCAGCGGCCCGGCCATACGTCCTGTGGCAGTGCGCTGTGTGTGGCAGGTTGCCCACGCCGTCCAGATTCCCGTCATCGGACTTGGCGGAATCATGACGGCAGAAGACGCCATCGAATTCTTCATGGCTGGAGCCACGGCCATAGAGGTAGGCACAGCCAACTTCATCGACCCCACCGCCAGTGTGCGCATTGCCCACGGCATAGACGAATGGCTGGACAACCATCACTGCCCATCGCTCCACGACATCATCGGATGTATCGACTGATGCAGAAAAGAACTTTTTTCAGTCAAAAAGAAATGCAGCCCGCATGATGCAGGCTGCATTTTCTATTCTCTCTTGACTCGAAGAAAAGATTACTCAAAGAGTTTGTTGAATTCCTCTGCGGTAACGTCCTTCTCAACAAGCGTAATTTTCTCTTTAAGAGCGGCACCCAGTTTCACTTCGACGCAGCGGTCGATGAGGTTGTCCACAGTTTCGCGTTTCTTGAGCATCTCCTTAACGCTGTTGTCGATATACTCGTCGGGGATGTTCAGCATACCATACTGCGCAAACTGCATACGTGTCACTTCTTTGGCCATGTCGAGCACATCGTTGTCCTCAACCTTCACGCCTGTCATCTCAACAAGTTGTTCCTTGATAAGGTGCCAAGTCAGTTCTTCAAGGCTCTTGTCGTAGTTTTCTTCGACTTTCTTTTCGTCGCCGTTTGCATTAGCGAGCATGATGCGCTTAAGTTTCTCGTCGGGGAATTCAAGTTTGCCTACCTTTTCAGTAACATGCTTGCGCAGGTCGAGCAGGAAACGATAGTCGGCGTCTTTCTTGAACTGCTCCTCAATCTGTTCCTTTATTTTGGCGGCAAACTGCTCTGCAGTTGTGACGGTGCCTTTGGGGAAGACTTGATCGAAGAGAGCCTGATCGAGCGGGCCGGGCATATAGCGTGTGATTTCTGTAATCTGGAAGTTGAAGTCGCCTTTATGTTCAAGCGCGTGTTCCTTCTCTACCTTCAGCAGGCTGGCCAATTCGGCCTCGCTGTTGTCGTATGCTTTGGCAGGATTGAAACGGATAACGTCGTTGACTTTGGCGGCTTCGAAGAGTTTCTTCTGGTCGTCTGCTCCACGGAAATATTTCGGAAGCATTACGACGCCTTCGGCTGTGACACCGCCTTCGAGTGCATTGCCCTTTTTGTCAAGTTCCGTAATGATGCCCTTGATCATGTCGTTGTCTTCGTAGGAGTCAACTTTCTCGTAACTGCCGCCGCGCTGACGGTACATCTGCACTTGGTTCTGAACCATTTCGTCACTTACGGTGACGTTGTAGTAGTTGACCTTGTCTTTCTTGGTCAGGCTGACCTTGATTTCTGGTGCTACAGCAATATCGAAGGTGAAGGTGAAGGTGTCGCCATCTACGAAGGTGTTCTTATTGTTATCCTCAACAGGCAGGGGTTCACCGAGCATGTTAATTTTCTCGTCGCGGATATAGTCGTAGAGTTTTTCCTGCAGCAATTTGTTCACCTCTTCGGCCAGCAGGCTCTTGCCAAATTGCCTCTTGATGAGACTTGCAGGCACTTTGCCAGGACGGAATCCGGGCATATTCACACGTTTGCTGTAATCCTTGATCGACTTTGCGAGTTTCTCCTGATAGTCGGCAGGCTCAATGACAGCAGTCAGTTGTCCGTTGAGTTTGTCGGAAGTCTGAAATGTAATGTTCATTTTAGTGTTTTTTATTTCATTGAATTGATTTCGGCTTGCAAAGTTACGACAAATTATTGAGAATTGAAAATTGAGAATTGAAAATTATTAAATGTCAGTGAGTTTTCGTAACTTTGCACAAGAAATAGAACATTATGAAGAAATTCCTTTTCCTTTTTGCTGCTGTGCTTTTGCTGGCAGCATGTAGCACAAGTCCTAAATTTCATGTTCAGGGCACCATCGAGGATGCCGAGGGCGAAATGCTTTATCTCGAGGCAATGACGCTTGAAGGCATCGTTGTGTCCGACTCTGTCCGTCTGAAAGCCGACGGGCGCTTCGAGTTCTCAGAATCGAAGACTGTGGAGAACCCTGAGTTCTATGCCTTGCGCATCGGACAGCAACGCATCCACTTCTCCATCGACTCGACGGAGACGCTGACCTTCACGGCCAAGATGCCGCTGATGGCACGCGACTACACCGTCAGCGGTTCGGCCGTGGCTCAGGAGATTCGCGACATCAGTGTGGCTCAGCAGCAGTTGCAGGAGCAGATTCATCAGTTGGAATTCAACGAAGTCATCCTGGGTGAAAACTTCGACACGATTCACACGCTCATCGCCGACTATAAGGAACGCATGAAGCGCGATTACATTCTCAAGCATCCGCAGCAGGCCAGCGCCTACTTTGCCGTGTGCCAGTCGCTCACATACCGCTACTCCACCTTCCGTCTATTCGACGCTGTGAGCGAACGCGACGATGCAAAGTGCTATGCTGCCGTTGCCACTGCGTGGGACGGACGATGGCCCGATGCCGAGCGCACCATCCAACTCTGCAACATGGCCATCAAGGGTATGGAGAACACGGCTCCACCCACAAAGCGGGAGGTCATCATCGACGAAGACAAAATCACGGAAACGGGCATCATCGACGTCGAATTGCCCGACATCAACGGCACGCAGCGCCGCCTGTCCGACCTTCGCGGCCATGTCGTCCTGCTCGACTTCACGATGTACGGCGCAAAGGAGTCGGCTGCTCGCACACGCGCCATGCGCGAACTATATAATAAATATAAGGAGCGCGGATTGGAAATCTACCAAGTGTCGCTCGACGACGACATACACTTCTGGAAATTCTCGTGCGAAAACCTTCCCTGGGTTTGCGTGCACGAAACCGACGGACGTGCCACGACGTCGTATGCCATCAACTCGTTGCCTACCTATTTTCTCATCAACCGCGACAACGAAATCGTTGTGCGCAGCGAGATGGTGCGCGACCTCGAAACCGAACTGCTGAAACTGCTTTAAGCAGGGCTTGTAAAGCAAGAACCGCAGATTTTAAGGACATAAAGGATTGGTTTCACCATCAATCCGGAAAGTCCTCAAAATCTGCGGTTTTTATTCACCTGTTTTTTATCAAACGAAGTCCTCGCCGACGTTCATCTGGACGTCGTTGACAAACTTGCGGATGGCGCTCTGGTCGTCCTTCTTGCAGATGACGAGCACGTTGCCCTCCTCGATGATCATGTAGTCGTCGAGCCCCTGCACCACGGCCACCTTGCCGGCTGGCAGTTTGACGATGCAGTCCTTGCAGTCGTAGAGCATGGCCTGTGGAGCCACGACGACATTGCCCAGCGGATTCTTCGGCAAAGCGTCGTAGAGAGCCTCCCACGTGCCGATGTCGCTCCATCCGAAGCGGCAGAGCATGACATCCACGCCGTCGGTCTTTTCGAGGATGCCCTGTTCGAGGCTCACGTTGGGACACTTGGCAAACGAGTCGGCCACGATGGTCATGGCGTCGCCGCCGTGATGGAGTTCGCTCTCGGCATCCTCAAGCATCTCGACAAACGAGTTGGCCAGTTCCTCAATGCGGTGCAGGAAACGTGACGGACGTGTGATGAAAAGTCCTGTGTTCCAGAGAAATTCGTGGCTGTCGAGAAACATCTGTGCAAACTCTTTCTCGGGTTTTTCGCTGAACGACTGCACACGGTAGATGTGTTCACACTGCTGCTCGCCCATCTGGATGTAACCGTAGTTGGTGGCAGCCCGCGAAGGGGTGATGCCGAGTGCCAGCATACGTCCCTCACGCGCCACATAGTCCATGCCTCCGAGGATGTCGCTCTCAAAAGCGTCGGTGTCCGAAATCATCTGGTCGCTCGGTGTGACCACCATGCAGGCCCGCGGGTTGCGGTGCATGATCTCGATGCTCGCCCAGGCCAGACTCGGCACCGTGTTGCGGCGCATCGGTTCGAGCAGCAGGTTGCTGTCGGGAAGTGACGGCAGTTGCTCACGCACCAGGCCTGCATATTGCTGCTGCGTCATGACAATGATGTTTTCGGGGAGTATGAAGCGGGAAAAGCGCTTGTAGGTGGATTGCAGCAACGACTCGCCGTTGCCCAGAAAATCAATGAACTGCTTGGGGTGCTGCTGACGGCTGGAGGGCCATAGGCGCGAACCGATGCCGCCGGCCAGAATCACACAGTAGAGGTTGTTATTCATATCAGGTATGTGGTTAAAGGTGACGCACGTTGTGGGTTGCGTGCTGTCCTGCTACGAAACGGGGCTTGCCGTCCCGCGCAAAAGTTTATCTTAAGGTCTTTTCAACATTAAAACGCACAATCCCCCGTTTTATTGCACGGCCGGCACATCTATTTTTACAAAAAAACAAAGAGTTTCCAGCCGTCCGCAGTGCATCACGATGTCGTCCGCAGTTCACGTCGGCACCAAGCGCAGTCGGCGCACAATTCCACCGCAGTGGTACAAAAATTTCAGCGCACTGGTACGGTTGTTTCAGCACGCTGGTACAACTGTACCAACGCAGTGGAACTTTTTTGGTACTGAATTCTGCCGCACCTGAATACATGGTTTTCATCCCCCGCACCTGTATTTTCTGCCGAAACGCTTCAACGGACGTGCCGAAGTTAGCCGCAAAGCGGACTCCTTTGGGGAGAAAAATCTCCCGTCGTCGCAAGCGGTGCTACGATTTCGCACCGCCGTTCGGAAATAAAAATGAAAGATTTTCAAACTTTCATTTTGTATTCCGCTCACTTAATCGTAACTCTGGCTTTGCCGAAGTTACTCACGTTCGGGAATAAAAATGAAAGATTTTCAAACTTTCATTTTGTATTCCGCTCACTTAATCGTAACTTTGTACCGAAATATGTTTTCTAATTCCACAAAGTGTATGATTAAGATTTTGGACCGCAACTTCGAGTTGTCTTACTCTAACGAGTTAATCCAAGAGAAAGTAAAGCAAGTGGCCGCACGTCTGAACGAGGACTATGCCGGCAAGAACCCCGTCATGGTGTGCATCCTCAACGGTGCCTTCATGTTCGCCGCCGACCTGGTGCGCGAACTCACGTTCCAGCCCGAAATCCTCTTCGCCAAATTCTCCAGTTACGAAGGAATGCAGAGCACAGGTGTGCTGCGCGAACTCATTGGCGTCAATGCCAACCTGCAGGCCCGCGACGTCATCATCGTCGAGGACATCGTCGATACGGGCAACACAATGTACAACCTCTTGCCGCAATTCATCAACAAGGGTGCCAAGAGCGTGAAGATATGCTCGTTCCTGCAGAAACCAGAATGTCTCACGGCTCCGCTCAAGGTAGATTACTGCGCCATGGAGATTCCCAACGCCTTCATCGTTGGCTACGGGCTCGACTACAACGGCATGGGACGCAACTACAAGGACATCTACACGGTGGTTGAAGATTAAAGCCTCTCCCCCATAGGGAGAAAAGTTAAAACTGTTTTGAAACGAAACATTTGACATGATCATATCATTATGAAGAATATCATCATTTTTGGTGCACCCGGTTCAGGTAAGGGCACCTACAGCGACGAAATTGTCAAGCGTTACAACATGGGACACATCTCGACAGGCGATGTGCTCCGCGGTGAAATCAAGAACGGTACGGAACTTGGCAAAGTGGCCAAAGGCTACATCGACCAGGGACAACTCATCCCCGACGACCTCATGATTGACATCCTCGCCAAAGTCTATGACGAGAACGAACCCGGACGCGGCGTCATCTTCGACGGATTCCCCCGCACCATCGCACAGGCCGAAGCCCTCAAGAAAATGCTGGCCGAACGCGGACACGAAATGGGCATCATGATCGAACTCGTCGTCGATGAAGAAACCCTGATGACACGCCTGCTCCGACGCGCCGAAATCGAGGGACGCGCCGACGACAACGAAGAAACAATCAAGAAACGCTTCGAAGTCTATCACCAGAAGACAGAGCCCCTGGCACAGTGGTTCGAAAAAGAAGGCATCCGACACACCTTCACGTGGAAAGGCTCGAAGGAACAGATGCTCGACGAGATTTTCGCCGGCATTGAGCAACTGAACTGATGGCAGAAAGCAACTTCATCGACTACGTCAAAATCTACTGCCGAAGCGGCAAGGGAGGCAAAGGGTCGCCACACATGCACCGTGCAAAATACCAGCCGAAGGGAGGCCCCGACGGCGGCAACGGTGGACGTGGCGGACACGTCATCCTGCGCGGCAACCGCAACTACTGGACGCTGCTCCACCTGCGCTACGACCGCCACATCCATGCCGAGCATGGAGGCAACGGCGGCAAGGAAAAACGAACGGGCAGACAGGGCGCCGATGCCTACATCGAAGTGCCCTGCGGCACCGTCGTCTATAATGCAGAGACAGGACAGTACATCTGCGACGTCACCGAACACGGACAAGAAGTCATTCTCCTGCGAGGCGGACGCGGCGGACTTGGCAACATCAACTTTGCCACCGCCACCAACCAGGCACCCCGCTATGCCCAACCCGGCGAACCGATGCAGGAAATGACCGTCATCCTCGAACTGAAACTCCTGGCCGACGTCGGTCTGGTCGGATTCCCCAATGCCGGCAAGTCAACCCTCGTTTCCGCCCTCTCGTCCGCAAAACCCAAAATCGGCAACTATCCCTTCACCACGCTCGAACCCTCGCTCGGCATCGTACCCTACCGCGACAGCCGCTCCTTCGTCATTGCCGACATTCCCGGCATCATCGAAGGCGCCAGCGAAGGCAAAGGGCTCGGCCTCCGATTCCTACGGCACATCGAACGCAACTCGCTCCTGCTCTTCATGGTGCCCGGCGACACCGACGACATCAAGCGAGAGTACGAAATCCTGCTCAACGAACTCACCACCTTCAATCCCGAACTGCTGGACAAGGGACGTGTGCTTGCCATCACGAAGTGCGACCTCCTCGACCAAGAACTCATGGACATGCTGCGCGACACCCTGCCCGACGGTGTCCCCATCGTGTGGATATCAGCCGTCAGCGGCATGGGACTCCAGGAACTCAAGGACGTGCTCTGGCAGGAAATGAACAGCGAAAGCAACAAAATTGCAGCCATTCAGCAGACAGAGACCCTCGTACACCACGACAAGGACTTCAGCCAACTGCGCATCGAGATGGCCGACGAGAACGAAGACGACGACTTCGACTGGGCCGACGACGAAGCCGAAGACATTGACGACATCGAAGACTACGAAGACTTCGACTACATCGACGACGAAGATGCAAACGCTTGACTACAACCTCGGGCAGCGTGTGAAAGCCTTCACCACCACACACGCTGTGGATGCACGCCGCACACACCCTGCCCCACTGGCAGCACTGAGCGGAATCCCACTCGATCGCATCGTCATTCCCCATCAGGTACACGGCACACACTGTCTCATCGTTGACAACGTCTTCTTTCAGTACACTGTCGAAGAACGCACGGCACGCCTCGAAGGCATCGACGCTGTGCTCACCAATCTGCCCGACACCCTCATCTGCATCTCCACGGCCGACTGCATCCCCGTCATCATCTACGATGCCGCCCATCATGCAGCAGCCAACATCCATGCCGGATGGAAAGGCACCGTGCAGCGCATCACCGAAAAGGCTTTTGCGCTGATGCAGCAGACCTTCGGCACCGAAGCCAAAGACTGCCACGCCATCATCGGTCCCGGCATTTCGCTACCGAGTTTTGAGGTTGGCGACGAAGTGTACGAACAGTTCAGCAACAATGGTTTCGACATGGAGCAGATAGCCCTGCGCTTTCCCGACACAAAGAACCCGGCACAGCAGAAGTGGCACATCGACCTGCCTCTTTGCAACCGGCTGCAACTTTGCTGTGCAGGACTTTCGGAGCAGAACATCTTCACAGCCGACATCTGTACCTACCGCAATCCGGCATTTTTCTCAGCACGCCGGGAAGGGATTGCCACCGGACGCAACATGACATGCCTCACTCTTTTACAGTAACCATAACAACAGATTTATGAAAAAGACACTTTCACTCCTCGTCTTCGCCGCAGCACTCCTGCTTTGTGCCTGCGACAACGACGACTACGCCACAGGAGCCGAGCCTCCCGTGTTCGACACATTCACACTCAGTAAGTACACCGACGTTGAGCCCGAAGAAGAAATCACCGGCACCGTGACCTACAAGTACGAAGGGCGTGACGTCATCCGACTTGTCTATGCTGTCAGTGCCATTGCACCCGGTGGTGCGTCACAAACCATCAGCACCGGCGAACTCATCGGCGAGGCTCTGAAGAACCCCACCTTCAAGTTCAATGCACCCAAAGATGCCGGTTCCTACCGCATTCACTTCCAGGTGAACCGTGTGTCTGTCTCGACTGGCAATGCCCAGGGCGGGCCCTACGTCAGCAATCCCGCTGGACTGTTTGCAAAATCAGTGCTCGTTGTCAAATAAACCAACACCGAAACCAAAATCTGTCACATAATGACATACAAGATTCTTCTTTTTGCTGTTCTCTGCATGGCAGCAGCCACTGCTTCACACGCAGCCACTCCCAACCGTCCCGACTCCGTGTATGTGTTCACCTACCACAGCGGTCCTGCCACCGAAGGTCTGAAGATGGCCTACAGCAGCGACGGACACTACTGGATGCCCATCGGCGAAAACCGTTCTTTCTTCAAGAGCGACTATGGCACATGGGGCGCAGAAAAACGTATGTTCGACCCCTGCACCCTCTACGACGGAAACGACATCTACGCCGTTTTCGCCCTCAATGACCGTGCCAACCAGTTTGCCACCACACGTTCGCACAACCTCTGGACTTGGAAGCCGCAGGACTATCCCTACATGAGCAACAACGAAAACGTGGCTGCACCCAAACTGACAAAGGACAACGGCATCTTCAGCGTCGTCTATGCCACACCTCAGGGCAACTACTACCGCACCACCAGCACCGACTTCAAGAAGTGGAGCGAGGCACAGCCCATCAGCGAGCAGACCTACCAGTCGGCACGTCCGCTGGACACTGTCACCCTCAACGGACAAACACACCAGGGATACATCATCCGTGTGCCCTATACGATGGTCGAGACAGCCGTTGTCCGCGCTGGAGACGCCGCATGGCGCAACAGGCAGTACGGCGAATCGGCCCGCGACGACAACCAGCGTTTCCAAGCCTTCAAGCGCATTGAAGCCACGCTGACCCTCCATCCCGACCAGACAAAATCCATCTCACCCCACCTCATCGGCATCTTCTTCGAAGACATCAACTACAGCGCCGACGGCGGACTCTATGCCGAACTTATCCAGAACCGCGACTTCGAGTACAACCACCTCGACCGCGGCGAGTGGAACGCCCAGAGTTTCTGGGAACTGAAAGGCGAAGGAACCACTTGGAAAATCGCTACCCAAGAGCCCCTTCACCCCAACAACCCCCACTACGCCCTCCTCACCACCACACAACCGGGCGCATCGCTCTGCAACAACGGTTTCGACGGCATCGTTCTGAAGAAGGGCGAGAAATACGACCTCAGCCTCTTTGCCAAGAACCTTGATGCCAAACCGCAGAAACTCCTCATCCGCCTGCTCGACGGCGACAAAGAACTGGCTCGCACCACCCTCACCGCCAGCCAGCAGTGGCGCCAGCAGCAGGCCGTCCTGCGACCCTCGGCCGACGCCACCAGTGCAACCCTCTCCATCGAGCCACAAAGCGCCGGACGCATTGCCCTCGACTTCGTCAGCCTCTTCCCCCAGAACACTTTCCGTCACCGTAAGAACGGACTTCGTGCCGACCTCGCACAAGCCCTCGCCGACCTCCATCCCCGCTTCGTCCGTTTCCCCGGCGGATGCCTCAGCCACGGCGACGGACTCAGCAACATGTACCGCTGGCGCCAAACCGTCGGACCCCTCTGGGAACGTACCCCCCAAAGCAACATCTGGCACTACCACCAGACGAAAGGACTCGGATTCTACGAATACTTCCAGTTCTGTGAAGACATCGGCGCCGAGCCCCTTCCCGTCCTGCCCGCCGGCGTGCCCTGCCAAAACTCCTCGCGCGGCGGAGCCGGACAGCAAGGCGGACTTCCCTGGGACCAGATGGACGACTACGCCCAGCAGTTGCTTGACCTCATCGAATGGGCCAACGGCGACCCCAAGACCTCAGCCCTCGCCCGTCTGCGTGCCGAAGCCGGACACCCCAAGCCCTTCAACCTCAAATACCTCGGCATCGGCAACGAAGACCTCATCAGCGATGTCTTCACCGAGCGCTTCCTCTACCTCAACCGCCGCATCAAGGACGCCCATCCCGAGATTCAGGTCGTCGGCACCGTAGGACCCTTCTTCGAAGGCAGCGACTACGAATACGGCTGGCAACTCGCCCGCCAGGAGCACATCGACATTGTTGACGAACACTACTACGTCAGTCCCGGATGGTACATCCACAACCCCAACTTCTACGACCGCTACGACCGCCAGGGCACAAAGGTCTATCTCGGCGAATGGGCCTCGCGCGGCAACACCCTCGAGAACGCCCTGGCCGAGGCCCTCCACATCACAAGCCTCGAACGCAACGCCGACGTCGTCGTCATGTCGTCCTACGCACCGCTGCTCGCCAAGCACGGACACACCCAGTGGAATCCCGACCTCATCTACTTCAACAACAC
>ONXQ01000052.1 GCA_900321835.1 uncultured Prevotellaceae bacterium | reverse complement strand
TTCGAGGAACTTGGGCAGGTATTCGCGATCGACGGCGAGTTGTTTCTCCTGACGGTCGAAGTTCTTCTCGATGAGTTCGAGGGCTTTTTCGTCGGATATGTTCTTGAGGTCGGTGCGCTGTTCGGCCGTTTCCTGGTCGCCGCCTTTGGGGTTGACGGCATTGTGGCGTGCGTTGAGGTAGTCGAGGTAGAGGGCGACGAAGCGGGGCTCGGTCTCTTTGTCGAGTTTCAACTGGCTGGCCATCCGGTTGGCGATGCGGTTGTTGGCTTCGGCGAGGTTCATGTTGTTCATACGTTCACGACGGCCTTCGTTCCCGTTCTGGGCGGATGCTGTGATTGCGCAGGCAAATGCAAGCATCAGTAGAATTTGTTTTGTTTTCATTGCGTTAAGGGTTTTTTGAGTGAATAATGAAATAATCAGAACTGATCTCTCATTCTCTCTGACTGGCCGTCGGGGGAGAGGTTTAATGTGTTAACTTCTTTTA
Organism: uncultured Prevotellaceae bacterium; assembly: GCA_900321835.1. Classification (GTDB taxonomy): domain Bacteria; phylum Bacteroidota; class Bacteroidia; order Bacteroidales; family Bacteroidaceae; genus UBA3839. Next base: position 20,086 of record ONXQ01000052.1, on the reverse strand, counting down.
ACTCTGCGGATTGAGGCTGAGGACGAACTGCTTGATGCGTTCGGTCTCTCCGGCAGCAATGACGATGTCGCCTTCCTGGAACTGGAGCGTGGGGTCGGGATTGGTGATGAGACGGCCGTCGCGTTCGATGCCCATGACGATGCACTGTGCCTGCTCTCGGATGCCCGACTGCATGAGGGTGGTGCCGATGAGTGGGTTGTCGGGGGTGACGGTGAAGCGTTCGAGGGTGACGTGTGTGCGTGCCTGCTGCTCGTCTTTGCTGCGTTTGTGGATGCTGCGGTCGAGCATTTGCTGGAATCGTGCTATCTGCTCATCGCTGCCTGCGACAACGATTTTGTCGCCTGGATAGAGAACGGTGCGGCCGCCGGGTATGTTGATGTTGATGCCGCCTCGGACGATGCGCACGACGCTGACGCCGCTGTTGTTGCGGATGTCGAGTTGCATGAGCGAACGGCCGCAGAAGGTGGATTCGGGTGCAAGCAGGAAGTCGGAGATGTGGACATCATAGTCGAGCAACTTGCCTTCGAAGCGGCGGCTGACGGCCCGGTTCTTCTCGGCCGACTTCTCGCGGGCCGTGAGGTTGCCTGTGAAGCGGTTGGCCAGGGAGTGCGCGTTTTTCCTGACTCTGCTCGACAGGGTGATGAGCACGACAATGAGGATGGCGACTCCTGCCACAACTCCCCATGTGAAGGAGAAGATGCGGAAGATGGCGTAGGCAACGAGGCTGATGCTGATGACGATGCGCAGAAGATAGACGGCGATGAGTTTGGCTCGCTCGACGTTGCTGCTGTGCCACAGTTCGTAGGACTCTTTTGAGCGTATTCCTGCATGGGCGATGGCATAGATGAAGGGAGAGGTGATGAGCAGCAGGAGCAGCAGTGCGGCACCGTCCATCAGCCAGAGCGGTACGATGTTTTGTAGCAACTGTTCAATCCAGGGATTAAGCACTCGGAAGAAGAGCAGGTAGATGAATGCAACAATGACGAAGTGGACAAAGATGGTGAGCAGCACCCTGCGCAGCCATCGTTGGAAGGTGCTCTGCTCGGTGACGGTGTTGCGGTTACGGCTGTAGTTCTCGAGGAACATACGCGTGCCGTCGCTCAGATGTGCATTCAGGAAACGGAAGGTGGGTTCGGCTCCTTTCATGACAAAGGGCGTGAGGAAGGTGGTGACGACACTGACGGCGACGACGATGGGGTAGAGGCTCTTGTCGGTGACGCCGAGACTTTGTCCCAGTGCTGCAATGATGAAGGCAAATTCACCGATTTGAACAAGTGAGAAACCTGTCTGCAGCGACACTTTCAGCGACTGGCCGGAAAGGAGAGTGCCGGTAGATGCGAAAAAGATTTGCCCGACAATCACCACCAGCGTAATGACTGCGATGGGCAACCAGTATTCAACAAGCAGGGAAGGGTTGATCATCATTCCCACCGATACGAAGAAGATGCTGCCGAAGATGTTTTTCACGGGCTCCATCAGTCGTTCGATGCGCTCTGCCTCCAGCGTTTCGGCCATGAGGCTGCCCATGACAAATGCTCCAAGTGCGCTGCTGAACCCCGCTCCCGTGGCCAGCAGTACCATGCCGAGGCACAGGCCCACGACAAAGATGGTGAGGGTCTCGTTGTTCAGCAGTTTCTTGAAACGGCGCAGGAAACTCGGAAGCAGGTATATGCCCAAAACGAACCACAGGACAAGATAGCCGACAAGTTTGCCGATTTCCAGTAACAACGCCGTTCCCTCAAAACTGCGGCTGGTCGCTATGGACGAAAGCAGTACCATGAGCACAACTGCAAAAAGGTCCTCCACCACCAAAATGCCGAAGCAGATGCCTGCAAACTGATGATTGCGCATTCCCATGTCGTCCAGTGCCTTGAACACAATCGTCGTCGATGACATGCAGAGCATTCCACCGAGGAACAGCGAATTCATCTCGTTCCAGCCAAACAGCCGGCCTACAAGAAAGCCCAATGCCATCATGCCCACAACAATCGTCAGGGCAGCGATGATGGCTGTGCTGCCTATTTGCAGAAGTTTCTTGAACGAGAATTCAAGTCCCAGCGAGAAGAGCAGGAAGAGAACACCAATTTGTCCCCAGGTATCAACACTCTCCACATCCGTCACCCAAGCCTTGCCCAGCACATAGGGACCTACCAGTATTCCGGCGACAATGTAGCCCAGCACAACGGGTTGTTTGAGCAACTTGAAGAGCAGGCTCGTCACACCAGCAGTCAACATAATGACGCACAAATCTTGTACCATAGCGCATTATTCCTCCATATCTTCATCAAGGTTTTTATTCCAAAGGTAGTGGCGTGTTTCAGCCGCAATGACTCCCGACAGCAGCAGCAACGAGACGAGGTTGGGAATGGCCATCAGGGCATTCATGATGTCGGCGATGTTCCACACAAGGTCGAGACTCATGATGCTGCCGACGAAACACAGCAGAATCCAGGACAGACGATACCACACAATGCTGCGTTTCCCGGCGAGGTATTCCATCGCCCGTTCTCCGTAATAACTCCATCCGAGGATGGTCGAAAAAGCAAACGTCAGTATGCCGAAGGTGAGAATGGGTGTGCCAACGTAGGGAATCATACCGAATGCCTCTTTTGTCAGCAGTCCGCCATCTGTGATGTCTATGTCTTTGTGAGCAAGGATGCTGGTCACAATCACCAGGCCTGTCATGGCGCAGATGACCACGGTGTCCCAGAACGTTCCTGTAGAAGACACGAGTGCCTGTCGGACAGGATTGCGTGTCTTTGCTGCTGCTGCCACAATCGGTGCAGAGCCCATGCCGCTCTCGTTGGAGAACAATCCGCGTGCAATTCCGTAGCGGGCGCCCATCATGATGGCTGTGCCTGCTGTGCCGCCCAGTGATGCTTTCAGCGAAAATGCCTCGGAGCAAATCAGTTTGATGGCTTCCCACAGATAGGCGCCGTTGACAAAGAGAATATAGATGCAACCGATGATGTAGAAGATGGCCATGAACGGTACGAATGTGGTGCAGATGCGACCGATGCTTTTCACACCGCCCAAAATGGCGGCTCCCACCAGCAGGCTGACAAGGACGCCCACGGCGGTGCGGGCGGTGGTGGGTTCGAGCCAGTCGGCTGCAACGAGGCAGATGTTTTCGCTGATAGCATTTGCCTGAACGGCATTGCCGATGCCGAAAGCCGCAATGGCGGTGAAGATGCTGAACAGGATGGCCATCCACTTCATGCCGAGTCCTTTTTCCAGCGCATACATAGGTCCGCCAAGCATCTTCCCGTCTTTTGTTTTGACGCGGTATTTGATGGCCAGCAGTCCTTCGCTGTACTTGGTGGCAATACCAAAGATGCCGGTCAGCCAGCACCACAGCACGGCACCCGGACCGCCTAATGATACGGCTGTGGCCACACCGATGATGTTGCCGGTGCCGATGGTTGCGGCGAGCGAGGTGGCTAAGGCGGCAAACTGGCTCACATCGCCTGCCGAGCCTTTGTCCTTTTTGACAGAAATTTTCAGTGCTGTCCACATTTTTCGTTGCGGAAAGCGCAGGCGAATGGTCAGGAAGATGTGGGTCCCGAGCAGCAGAATGATCATCGGCCAGCCCCACACCCATCCGCTGATTGTGTTTGTAAAATCAAGGATTGTGTTCATGTGTCGTTTTTATGCAATCATCAAATCTTAATTGTTTCACATTCGTGCAGCCATTCGGCCGACGTGGCATCGGAAGGCATTCGCCAGTCGCCTCGGGGACTGAGGCTGACACTGCCCACTTTCGGCCCGTCGGGCAGGCAGGAGCGCTTGAACTGCTGAGTGAAGAAACGTCGGCAGAATGTTGTGAGCCAGTGGAGTATGGTTTCTTTGTCGTAACGTCCGACGGGTTCGTTTATTCCCTCAATATCGTCGTATTGTTGTGCTCCGCAGAAAGCATGACAGGCCAGGAAGAAGATCTTCGAAGGCTGGAATCCGTTGCGCAGGAAGTGGTAGAGGAAGAAGTCGTGGAGTTCGTAGGGGCCGACAAGGTCTTCGGTCTTCTGCTGGATATTCCCTTCGGCGTCGGCTGGGGTGAGTTCTGGGCTGATGGGCGTGTCGATGACGTCGAGCAGAATGGCCTGGGTGTGTCCTGAAAAGAGGGTGAGTGCTGACCAGCGCACGAGGTGGCGCACGAGTGTCTTCGGAATGGAGCAGTTGACACTGTAGTTCGACATGTGGTCGGCGTTGTAGGTACACCACCCGAGGGCGAGTTCGCTGAGGTCGCCGGTGCCGATGACGAATCCGCCGGTTTGGTTGGCCACGTCCATGAGAATCTGGGTGCGTTCGCGAGCCTGCGCATTTTCGTAGGTCACGTCGTGGTCCTGCGGGTCGTGGCCGATGTCGCTGAAATGCTGCAGACAGGCTTCGCGGATGGAGATTTCGCGCACGGAGATGCCCAGTTCGTTCATGAGGGCAACGGCGTTGTGGTAGGTGCGGTCGGTGGTTCCGAAGCCAGGCATCGTCACTCCGACAATGTCCTTGCGGCTGCGTTGCAGTTTGTCCATTGTGCGGATGCAGACAAGCAGGGCAAGCGTCGAGTCGAGTCCTCCGCTGATGCCGACGACGACGGTCTTGGCGTGGGTGTGGACAATGCGTTTGGCGAGCGACATCACTTGGATGTCGAAGATTTCTTCGCAGCGCTTGTCGAGTTCCTTACCCGTCGGAATGAAGGGGTGGGGATTGACCCATCGGTCAAGGTGTAGGCTGTCGTCTTCGTGTCGGCAGTTGCAGGTCTGAATCAGGGGCATTCCGCCGGCTTCGTTGCGTGCCGTGCAGGTGAAGGTCGTGTTGACGCGGCGTTCGTGGCGCAGGCACTCGATGTCGAGGTCAGCGACGATGAGTTGGGGCGTCAGGCTGAACCGCTGCGACTGGGCAAGCAGTTTGCCGTTCTCGTAGATGAGGGCATTGCCGCCATAGACGAGGTCCTGTGTCGATTCGCCGAATCCGCAGGACGAATAGACGTAGGCGGCGATGCAGCGAGCCGACTGCTGGGCGATGAGCGAGTGGAGGTACTGGTTCTTGGCGATGAGTTCGTTGGTGGCCGAGAGATTGAAGATGAGGTCGGCGCCGTCCAGAGCCAGGGTGCTGCTGGGAGGGATAGGCGACCAGAGGTCTTCGCAGAGTTCGATGCCGAACTTCACCGCTTCCTGTGGGCCGACGGATGCTGGATTTTCGGCTGTCAGCGAAAAGAGTTGATGACGGCTCACTGTCACTTGCTGGTTGCAGAGGCTGATGTCGGTTTCGGCCACGTCGTCGGCCGAGGCGAACCAGCGCTGTTCGTAGAACTCTTTGTAGTTGGGCAGATAGGTCTTCGGAACGATGCCGAGGATGCGTTCGCCCTGAATGACGACGGCAGCATTGAGCAGGGCATGGCCCACTGCAATCGGCATTCCGACAATGCCCACCACCTGGCTGTCTTTATTGTGGTCAAGCAGCCATTGCAGGGCTTTCTGCGCATTTTCGAGCAGCAGTTGCTGGGAAAAGAGGTCGGCACAGGTGTAGCCCGTGACCGACAGTTCGGGAAAGCAGACGATGCTGACGTGCTGCCTGTCGGCTTCGTCCATCTGCCGCTTGATGTCCTGAATGTTTGACATGCAGTCGGCAACTTGTGCCTGTGGTATGGCCGAAGCCACTTTCAGAAATCCGTAGTTCATATCTTTTCTGGTTTTAGTTGCGGTTGGGTCACGGTGGGGCGTGACGATGGTCGGGGTGCGTACCAAAAATGGTACCGGCGCAGTGGTACAGTTGTACCAACGCAGTGAAACTTTTGTACCGGCACAGTGGAACTTCCGTACCACCGCAGTGGTACTGCCGGTTCAGCGTACCGGCGTGACCTGCTCTTCACGCATCCGTCGGCGGAACAGTTCGTTCCAGTGCTCGAAGTCGCGCTGATAACTGATGCCGATGCCTTGGGTGTTGAGCGTCGCTTTGGTGAAGTATCGGTCGTTGGTCTTGTTGTAGGCCTTCAGATAGGTGTTGCCACCTTCGCGGATGCGCCACTTCACGTCGAAGTCGCCGATGAACGAGGCGTTCTGGGTCATGGCGTTGTCGCGGTAGCCGAAGTTGCCGTTGATGAGCAGGCGGTCGTCGAGCAGACGGCCGGAGAGCATACCCTCGACATCGAGGTCGTTCCAACCCTGTTCGCCTGTCGTGAGTCCCGTTCCGAAGTTCCACTTGCTGTCGGTGCCGATGACGTTGGAGAGCATCTGGTTGATTTGTCCGCTGATGGTCGAAGAGAGCAGGGTATTGACGGCCTGCCCACCGCCCGTGTCGCCTGTTGACCGGGCATATTCGTTGGTGTAGAAACGTCCGAGACCGAGCAGGTAAATCATCTGCTTGTTCATGTCCTCTTCGGTCGAGATGTAGGAACGGACCAGTTGGCGAATCTCATCGTTGACGTTGGGCAGGTTGAGGTCAAACTTGAAGTTCATGTTGCCCAGTTTTCCCGTGATGTCGAGAATGCACACCACCTTCACCTTGTTGCTCGACGTCGTCGTCATGCCAGCCGTGAGGTCGCTGAGCGGAACGCTGTTGATGGTGTGATGGCAAATGAGGTGGATGTCGGCGTCGAAGGGATTGCCGTTGAAGACGACGGCCGACCCGTTTTGCAGTTCCAGGTCGCGGAAGATGATGTCCTGCAGATACAGGCGGTAGCGTCCGCTGAGAATGTTGTAGGTGCCGTTCAGTGTGAAACTGCCCTTGTTGTGGTAGAAAGCCTGCAGTTTGCCTGAGCCGTAGGTCGTGATGTAGCCGTCGTCGGCATTGTCCATGCGCAACTTGATGGCGCATTCGGGATTGAGGTGGATGGCCACGTTCATGAAGATGTCGCCGTGATACTCGTAGTCTTCGTCAGGTCCTGCGGCCGCAAGGCGAATCGTGTCGGCCAGCAAGGCCTGGTCGCGGAAGGTGATGAACGACGACGAGGCAATGGCATCGGGAGTGGCAGCGTCATAGGCAAAGAAACTGCCACGGGTGGGAGTGACGTCGGCCGTGATGGTGAGCGGATTGCTGTCGGCACCCTTCACCGTGAGCCACCCGTCGGAATAGACTTTGCCCATGAATTTGTCGGAGTTGAACTCCTGCTCCTCGTAGGCCATCAGGCGTTGCATGTCGATGTGGAATTCGTAGGCAAAATTCTTGACATTCATGTGCGAAACAAATCCGTTGACAAGGCCCTGATGATGTTCATCGTCGTAGATGCGGACCTTCTCAAAGTTGAAGCGATAGGGACGGAAACGCAGGGTGTCCTGCGGTTCCGTGTGATAGGTGACGCCAGTGGCTCGGAGAGTCATGGCCACATCGGTGCTCATGTCGCCGATGAGCCCAATGTCGTTGAGAGGTCCGATGACATTCATCACGCCGTTGGCATGGCCGTGGATGTCGCGGAATACTCCGCCCAGAAAATCGTTGAGAAACGAGGCGTTCGTGTTGTTGGCCCTGATGTTCAGATTGATGTAGTTGTCGGCAGGCGAAATATAGCCAGAGCAGTCGGTGATACGGTCTTCGCCCTGTTCGTCGGTGTCCACGATGTGCCCACTCACACGCACACCGTTCACATCGTCGTCCCAGTGGGCTCGCAGATTGCCCACGCCCAGCAAGCCTGTGCCAATCGCCATTTCTTCGACGCGAAGGGCTGCGTTGAACCTCGGAGTGTGGTAGATGTTGCTGACATAGGCGTTACCAAATGCACGGCCCCGGAAATCGACAGCCGTGAAATCGACGATGCTCAACACATAGTCAACGTCCACATTGTTCAACTGCACAACCAGCGAGTCGGAAGGAGATTCGCTGATCACACCGTTCACTTTGACATAACGGTCGCGATGGCTCACTTCCACGCCGTGGCAACGGATGGTCTTTCCAAGAACCTGAATGTCGGCCGGCTTCACCAGCCACGTCGTATCGTTGTACGTGAGTTGTGACGGCTGGATGTGGATACGTGTGTCCAACTGGCCGTCCTTCTTGTCAAAGACGGTTTTGGCCGACAGGTAGCCCTCGGAAGGTATTTCATCGTGCTGCTTCCAACTGAGATGAGTGGTCAGTTGGTCGTTGTGCGCCAAAGCATTCACCTGGGCATGAGTCGTCGCTCCGTTGTCAAGATAACGCAGCAACTCACCGTCCACTCGGAAATTGGCCAACGAACCATTATAAGTCAACTTGACATCTTCCAGCCGCGTCCCTTTGAATTCAAGCCGAGGCAGGTCGAGATAAACGTGCGAAGAATTACGCTGCGCATCCAGGCGTCCTGCAATGTGGGCAGGGCTCAGCAGCAGAATGTCCTCGTCGATAAAGTGCTGGATGAGCGGCGTTTCAGTCAACTCGAGCGTGAAATCAAATGCCGTGTCCATTTGCCGCTCGGTGTGTGTGCTACCAATCAGTGAAGGAAGGTGCTGCGCCAACTGGTTTTGAAAACTGGGAATGATGTCGGGGTAATTGATGTTGCCCACAAAGTTGGCGTCCAGAAAGTCACTCACAATCCGGATGCGTTTCTTATCGTCCGGCAACTGCTCCGAACGGATGGTGATGGCTTGCGACGTATAAGTTTGTTCAGGTGTATGGACGGCAATCGAGTCGAGCACAATCTCGCCAATGGCCGAAGCCAGATCGTTTCCGCTGATGTTGCCTACCGCATTAAAACGGAAGGTCTCATCGGCATAATCCTGGGTCAGATTCAAGGCGTGGGGTTCGAACTTCCTTACCGACAACGACAGGTTGGCCTCCAACTGCTTGTATGCCAGGTTTCCGTCGAAAACCATCTGCAGATGCTCGTCGTCAACACTGAGGTAACCGGTATATTGGTCCGGAGAAAGCGTTCCGTCGATGAGAATGTGATTGTAGGTATAACCGTTGTAGTCGATGGCCTCCACTTCTCCATATACATTGCCTGTGGGGTGTTGCAGGTTGGAGAGTTCTCCGTCCACATCCAAACTGAAGGTGGCTTGGCCGAGTTTCTCATTTCCGGCAATGTCCTTCAGGCTTAGATTTGCTGACTGAATGTGGGCCGACAGATATTGCTGTTCGTTCAGCGTGTAGTCACCATTGACACTCAAGTCTCCTGCATCGGTCATTGTCTGCAGGTCGGCTTTCAAGACCTCGTTTTCTTTCTGTATCTGACCCGTAATTGCAACCTTGCCGATTCTTGAAACCACTGCCTTTGCTGATTCATCCATGTCTGCAAAGGTGAGCAACTGCTTCATACCTTCGGCCGAAATGTTGAGTTGATGAAGTTGAGCCAAAAAGTCAAGGTCAGATGAATCCTGTTCATTCGCTTTTGGGAACATCAACAGTAGGTCAGAATGGAGTTGCAGGGATTGGTCGTCGGCATGGAGTGCCAGTTTTCGGAGAGAGAGGCGCTGCTCATTGGCTTCGACCGCAGATTCCATCCGAATGGGCGACGTCAGGTTCCCGAGTTCGCTGCGGAGTGGTGCAAATTCTGCTGGCAGAATCTGCGAAGGCAAAATGCGGGTGGTCAACGTATACTTGCCTTCTGACGGATAGTCGATGTTAAGTTTGTCGATACGGAGAGTTGACTGGCCGGTTTGTACCCGTATGCTGTCGATGACAGCGGAATGTGAATTGGCTGCCAACGAAGTCTCGAGGTTTTTCAGTGTAAGTCCAGAGTGCCGTTCCGTGAAATTCAGTCGGCGGATAACTACATTGAGAGAGTCTTCGGTCAGCGCCTTGATAGAGGCTGTAAGTCCGATGTTGTCGATGTTCAGGTGGTTCGGATCAAATGTTCCGTCTTTCTTTTGCTCTGAAAGAACGTCGTAACAGAGGTGAACGTGACGAAGAATGAGTGAACTGACTTTCAGGTTGACTGCGTGTGTTTCTTCTTCGTCGTCGGACGAGAACGCATCAATAATATATTGGATGTTCAGCGGTGCATCGGGCGTTTTTCGTGTGAGTTTGGTACGAAGACCGAAGAGTTGGGCTGTCGTGATGTTAAGGTCGCCGCGCAGGAACGAAGGCAGGTCGAGCGTGACGGCGGTGCGTGCCGAATGAATCAGGATGTCGTTGCTTTGCGGGGCATAGACATCCATGTCGTCGATGACGATGCGGTTCAGAAAACCAAAGTCAACGCGGCCGATGCTGACTTGGGAGCCTATTTGTCGGGAAAGAATACGTGCCAGCCCTGTGCCCAGCCCTTGCTGAACAAAGGGGAGGTGGAGCAGCAGTATCAGACCTACGTAGAGTATCAGGATACTGATGATGAGCGGACGTATTATTTTCCGAAGTTTCTTGATGGCTTTTGAAGAGAATGATTAGTTGTGAATCAGTTTCCGATGAAAATCGACCATCTTGATGGCTGTCACGGCACATTCGTCGCCTTTGTTGCCATGCTTGCCTCCGCAGCGGTCGAGGGCCTGCTGCATGTCGTTGGTGGTGATGAGGCCGTAGATGACCGGGACTTTTTGTGTGGCATTCAGGTGGGCAAGGCCATAGGTGGTGCCCTGGCAGATGTAGTCGAAATGAGGTGTATCGCCGCGGATGACACAGCCGATGGCGATGATGGCATCGCAGGCGTCGTAGCAAAGCATTTCCTGCACTCCGTGGATGAGTTCAAAACTGCCCGGAACGGTCATCACGTGGATATCCTTTTCGCAGGCTCCGTGTTTCATCAATGTGTTCTTTGCCCCTGCAAGCAAAGCGCCCGTCACATTCTCGTTCCATTCGCTGACGACGATGCCGAATTTCATTCCTCCGGCGTTGGGAACCGAGTTGATGTCGTAGGCCGACAGGTTCTGATTTTTTGTTGCCATAGATATAAATAACGAGAAGCGTGAAGTGTGAAGTGTGAAGCGACTGAACATCACTTCACGACCAACACTTCACGCTTCACGGTGGGTTGTTGTTTGTTTACTTCACGCGTTCGATGTACTTGTCCATGTCGTTGGCCAGGGCCGAACGGAAGTACTTGTCCTTGATTTCCTGATAGAGTTTCAGGGCTTCGTCTTTCTTGCCGAGCGACTCGTACACTTCGCCTGCCTGGAAGAGGGCCAGGGGGCTGATGGCGTCGTTGTTGGCCTGGCGTGCAGCCTTGACCAGCATTTCAGCGCCTTTCTCCTTGTCGCCTTTCTGCACGTAGCAGTTGCCGAGGGCAGCCACGGCTGCAGGCGAAATCATCTGGTCGCCCTTGTCGTCGAAATCCTCAAACATGCCGATGGCTTTGTCGGTGTCGCCGAGGTTGGCATAGCAGATGGCCGCATAGAGGCGTGCCAGGTTCGCAGTCTTGGTGCCGCCAAACTGGTCGATGACTTTCAGGAAACCGATGGCACCAGTGCTGTCGCCGTTCAGGGCCACGTCGTACTGCTCGGCCGAGAAGGCTTGCTGGCTCTTTGAGATGGCGTTCTGTGCATCTTGCTCGACGCCGGCCATGTACTTGCGATAGATAAAGATGCCGGCAACGACAACAATCACTGCCAGCAGCACTGCTACAATGGTTTTCCAGTGCTTTTCGATAAATGCCTCTGTATGCGCATAAAATCATGCAAAGTTACGAAAAATCTGCGTAAGTGAGCGCAAAAAAGTGAAAAAACTTTCATTTTTTGCCGAGCGTGAAGATTTTATTCAAAAATCTGCGTAAGTGAGCGCAAAAAAGTGAAAAAACTTTCATTTTTTGCCGAGCGTGAAGATTTTATTCAAAAGTCTGCGTAAGTGAGCGCAAAAAAGTGAAAAATCTTTCATTTTTTGCCGAGCGTGAAGATTTTATCCAAAAATCTGCGTAAGTGAGCGCAAAAAAGTGAAAAATCTATCATTTTTTGCCGAGCGTGAAGATTTTATTCAAAAATCTGCAGTGAGTGCAATAAAAGGCTATGATATAGATGCCTCGATTCTTCTTGATTGATGGATAGTCAGGTGTGGGGAGGAATTCCCCACACTTGCCTTAGCCATCAAACAAGAAACAATGGGGCACCCCCTATATTATCCCCCTAAAAAACAATGTTACATCCCTCTCTTGTACCAAAAAAAAACACTGCGTTGGTACAGTTGTACCAGCACAGTGAAACTTTTGTACCAACGCAGTGGAACTTTTGTACCAGTGCAGTGAAACTTTTGTACCAGCGCAGTGGTACCGATGGCCGTCTGTGCCGTTTTTCAACGGGAAGAAGAGGGAAAAAAAAGTACCGACTCTCACGAGCCAGTACTCCAAATAATCTATTACTATGAAAAACACATTTTAATCGTAGCAAAGGTAAGGCTTTTCTGAAACAAAACAAAGGATTTTTTGAAAATTCTTACCCGCTGATACTTTTTTCTTTCAGATTCATTTTCCAGCCTCTTCGTCTGGCATATCCTCTTGATACTGAAAGCAGCCGGCGTCGGGCTTTTCCGCAGGCCGTTCAACGCCGTTGAGGTCGATGGGGCAGAGGCTGACATAGTCGCTGCTGCCGATGCCTCGGGCATTCGACGTCTCTGCCAAATTGAAGTTGAACTGATAGGTCGGACGGTCCTTGAAATTCTTTGCGCCCTTCACCACCTCTTCGCCATCCTTGAGGTCGCACTCGTTGAAACATTCGACAAATCGTGCCTTGACCTCCTCGCTCTCTGTGCCAGTCATCTTGATGTTTACAAGGCTGTTTTTGAACAGGAAGTTCCACGGCAGGTCGGCTTGCTCAGCCTGGGCAATCATGATTTCGTCGTTGGCGTAGCCCGTAATCAGGCAGTTGTAGAAGTTGGCTGCTTCGAGCGGACACGTTTGTTCTTCAGCAACGTTGCTCAGGGAGAGGGCAACGCCGCTTGTCGCTATGGATCGCCAGAGTTGGAACTGGGCAATCGTGCAATGCACAAAATCGGCAGATCCGCCGACCATCTGGACACAGTTGCCGCCGGCGTTGGTGATTTGTGAATTCAGCACCTGGGCCGTGCATCCCTGCATCTGTAGCCCGTTGCCGCTGACATTGTTGATGATGCTGCTCTCGAGGGTGAGTTTCATGTCGGTGGTTGTCGAGGGCAGACAGCAGATGCCGTACGTGCCGCTGTGGATGTCGGTGTAGCGGAACTGGTTGCCGGAACTTTCGGGATGAATCGTGATGCCTCCCCACAGGGCGTCCAACAGGTCGTAGGGCAGGTTCTGGAACATACGGTCGGTGCGGTCGCCACGGAATGTGACAGGCTTTTCCTGGGTGCCGTTGCAGACGATGTTGCCATGCACGCTCATGTAGGCTTTGTCGTGGAAACAAAGCGTCGTGCCGGCATCGAGCGTCAGGGTAGCACCCTGCTTCACGGCGATGCTATCATAAATAAGATACGGGCGCGCGCCCGTGAGTGTACGGTCGGCCTTGATTTCTTCTGCTCTGAGGATGATGATGTCCTGCCCATAGGCTTCGAGCACGAGATACTGCTGGCGGCCGCTCTCGAGGTTGAAGACCATACGGTCGCGAACCATCACCGGTGCATCGCTGTCCTGCGGATTGAGCGTCACTTCGGCAAAGATGAAGATGCTGTCGTTGCCCGGAACTTCGATGTCGGGGAGCATGGCGCCCGAGTGGCCGTCCACATTGATGCGGAATCCGCTTGCACCGCCGCTTTCGAGCGTGACGCTCTGGCAGCGAATGCCTTTCTTGTTGTTGTTGAAAACCTTGAATCGCTTGGTCGAACTGCCAATGGTCGTGAACACGGTGTCGAACCGCACGGTGTCCGTTTCAAAAGAGAGTAGGGCGCCGGCGTCGGTCGTAAACTCATCGTCGTTCATGCACGACGAAAAAGTGCCGACAGCCATCAGCGCTGCCAGCAAGAGAGTTGTATATCGCAATAAAACTTTCATCTTGAAGGGAAGAAAAAGATGGAGATTCTTTTCTAATAACGAAAAATAAGCCGTTTTGTTTTGTGGTTCCTCGAAATTTCTATATCTTTGCACGCAAAGAATAAGTCAACAAACTCTTAATTATTGAAGAAATGAAAAAAATCTATCTTGCACTCTTGTGCGTGGCAAGTCTGACGCTGGGCGTGGCTTGCAGCGGCGGTCAAAAGACCGATGCTACCGAAACGGAAACTGATAATCAGGAAGAGGTAATGGACGATGAAGTAATTGCCGATGCTGACGACTCAGACATCACAGGTGCTGCTCCAAAAGCAGAACTGACTTTGACGGTCGAGGAAGAAATTCCTGCTGACCTCAAGGCCATTTATGCAAAAGGTGATTTCCAGCCTTGCATGGCTGTCTTTTTCAAGGATGACCTGAAGGACGAATCCGTGGGCGAGTTCCCGTCGAAGTGGGACATTTCCAACGGAAGTGCCGAAGTGGCAAAATTCGAGGGCCGTACCGTGATTAAACTTGACAACAACGATGCAGAAATCGTCCCGCTGGTAGTTGGCGAAAGCAAGAATTATCTGCCAGAGGTGTTCACGCTTGAGTTTGACTACTATTGCAATGGCGATGCCGAGGAGGATTTCAACGCCAACTACCACCTCTGGTTCCGTGATGCGACGAATAGTGACTTGGGTGAAGTCTCAATTTCCACCGAAGACCGTCTCAACTGGAGCATGATGAAGACCAACGACGAATGGGTGGATGGTTCGAGCGATAAACTGACGGAGTTTGAAAAGAAGAATGCCTGGAACCATTTCTCTCTTTCTTTTGACAAGGGCACGCTCAAAGTGTTTGTCAACGGTCAGCGTCTTTTCAGTCTGCCGAAGATAAAGGCTCCAGCCTGTTTCGCTATCCGTGGTGAAGGTTGGGAAGACCATCGCTATTGCTTCACCAATGTGCGTTTGGCTACCAACGTTCCCGAAGGGGAATAACAGGTCTTTCGCCATCAAATCAATCAACCCGAAGTTCTCTTTCAGAACCTCGGGCTTACTTTTTTATCTGCCATTAACAGCCTTTTTGAGGGGTGTTACCCACGTCTGATTTTTATACTGTGGTGTGTGTTTGTGTGAACCACAGTTCGTGCTGGCATGGACCACAGTACAGATTTCTACATACTGCGGAGCATTTTTCATCATTACGCCCTTGTGTTTTCAACGGTGTTTGTTCGAGATTCAGGTGGCGCTCAAATTGTGGAATGTTTGTTGCAATTCGTTCAAGAAACGTGCGGCTTGCCCGCCATCCATCTGAGCGTGATGAAACTGATGAGAAATCGGAAGAGTGGTCTTGAACAGATGACATCTGTATTTGCCCCAAGCCAGAAAGGGGTTGTTGAAGATGCCTGTATATTGGTTGACGATGGCATCCAGTTCGGTCGTCAATATCGCCGAGGTACCGATGATCATGGCGTCGTCGATAGTGGTGCTGGTAGGGGTGTCGTGAGCCGCTTGAGTCAAGGTGGTGTAGTCGGCGTTGAATTGTTCCAAGTCGTCGGAATAGGGAACGTCACACGAACTGATACCACCGTCTTTGTTATCCACAATCACATTGATGGCAAGGCAGTCGAACTTGAACAGTTTTCCGTCTATGGGCAGCAGGTAGAATTCGGGTAGTTTGCTGGCAGCCTTCCCGATACACCAGCAAAGAAGCATGTTAAACTTCATGCCTCGTTGCTTGCTTACCTTTCGGACACGCGTCACGTCGAACGTCTTGGTGAATGTCACCATCGGCATGGGCGACTTCATCCATCGTTCGAACGCCTCTGCTCGTGTTGTCTCTTTGGGATTGATTTCTTGTTTCATCCTATGTGCCTCATTTTTTCCACCGTTTGAGTGTGGGGTAGTACTGGAGCAGCATCTGCTTGTATTCTTCGCGACTCAGATTCTGCCCCGTGTGCTGGTTGTAATCATCGACGAACTGAGTACAAAACGCAGCCATTTCCTCCATTGTCATGTCGCCTGTGAAGGCTCCGTCCTTGAAACAATACTTACAGTACTCTTCGTTCTTTGTACCATCGGCATTTGTACCGAAAAACTCTTCTGTGAGCGGCATTCCGCAACTCTGACAAAACTTCTGTTCCATGTTCTTTGATTTTATTACGATTTCTTTCCAATTTGCTGCAAATATACGTTTTTCTCTTGAATCATACAAGTATAAAAGGTAAACGTTTGGCTCGCATCTAAAAAAGACGTATCTTTGGCTTCAACGAAGGTACTCGCGTTCGACAATTCTCAAATAAATTTGGATTTGTGCTCACTAAATCGTACCTTTGCGATACGATGGAAACAAAAGAGAAACAACGAGAGGAGCATATAGCGTCGTTGGTGAGGCAGTTCTGCCAGGAAAAACTCGACGATGAATACGCACAACTTTGCGAAAAGATGGTGAGGCGATTAGGACCTACCACTTTGGCGACAGGTCGACAGGAGATTTGGGCGGCAGCCGTGGTCTATGCCGTCGGCTCCATCAACTTCCTGTATGACCATCGCTTCCAGCCTTATATACGTTCCGTTGAGATTAGCCGTTATTTTGGTTGCAGTCAGGCAACGGTAGCTCAAAAAGCCCGTAACATTCGTGACTTGCTTCACCTCTCTCGCTTTTGGACCAATCCCGAGTTTTCCACACAATACATCAAGGCGCAAAATCCTTTCAAGCGCCTCTTGATGCAGCTATTCTAATCCTTTTTCATAAGATGGCAAGCAACGCAGACTTAGTACAATACATCGCCGACCAATGTGCTGGTGCTGGCGAAATTACCGTCAAGAAGATGTTTGGCGACTACGGCATCTATTGTGATGGCAAAATCTTTGGCCATATCTGCGACGACCGCTTCTACATCAAACCTACAGAAGCCGTCCGTCCGCTCCTACACACCCTCGACCTCCGTCCACCCTACGACGGCGCCAAGCCCTATTTCTTTATCGAGGATGTTGACGACCATGCCTATCTCTCTACACTTGTGAGAGAACTATGCAAAGTTCTGCCAGACCCCAAACAGAAATTAAAGAAATAAATTTTTAAGGTGAATATTCCTGTTTACCCTAGATGTTTCCAGAAAAAAGTTGTACCTTTGCCACCAACATATAAATAACGAACAACAACATTAGCGGATAACTCGACAGACAAAGAACGTAATAATGAAGCGTTGACTTTTTGTTTTTTGTATTCTGAATTTCACCAAAAATAACACTGCCAAGATGATAATAGTTGATGCTCGCGTTGAAGCGCTGAGACTTGTATCTGGCTGGAAGGCGTTTGTGATGCCTCTGATACATTATCATACCCATGACAATTTTAATACAATCGATATGAAAAAAGAATTGTGGTTTTTATGTTTTGCTCTTCTACTAGTAGCATGCAAGAAGACGGTTTCCAGCGAATTTGAAATGTATGGCAACACGTTTGGTAGAATTTCCTCAGACGAATTTGAAGTTCCTGACGATTGGGTCAGCTACAATCTCATGGATAGTGCTTGTAGTATCATGATGCCTCCGAATATGAGGGAAACCTTTCTTGATGGTGTTGATATTATCGATAAAAACAAGGGCACTAATTTCTGTTTCTATGATTCTACGGATAACATGAAGTACTATTATAGTCGTGTTGCCGTTGACTACATCAGGGCAAAGAAAGGAACATTCTCGATGCCAAGCGAATGGGCTTTGAATACTGAAAACGGTATGGCACTCGATGCAATGGTTGACGGAGAAATCAAAGACAGAAGCCTCATTCTTAACGGCCCATACTTTGAATGCTCAACAACGAACCAAATGTTTAAGAACGACAAACTGACACGCACATATTACCTAGATACTTACTATCGTCGAAAGAGCATAACTGGGGACAGCCCTGTTTCTGTGCATGTCTTTATCTTTCAAAACGATGATAAAATGGTAAAGATGATGATTGCCTACCACGACAAAGACTCTCTCATATTTCAGAATCTTTTCAACTCAGTTAAAACTTTTGAATGGAACTAAAATGAAAACATCAAATGTCTTTTTTTCTATAGCAATATACGCTCTCGCTATTCTTTCCCTAATAACTATTGTCTCTGTAGACTTAATGGTTCTGTCTATTCCCTTGGTTATCATCATGAACATTTTGGCCTATCTAATGATTTTGCGGAAATACAAGACAGCCCCCAACGAAAGGGTGGAAAACAATACGAACGATATGGTCATGCTTTATCTCTGCAAAGTTGGTGGATGTTTTTGGATTGTATTCAGTCTCTGCTATGTATTGATGATATCTGGAGTATTTCAGACAAGCAGCGGCCTTCGTGGCGGAATGCTCATTTTGTTCATCATCCTCTTTAATGTTACTCCAAGTGTCAAAAAAGGAGTTCGAACCATACAGGAAAGATATATTTACAGGCAAACTAATAACACCTAGAATCATGAAAGCAATATTGAAGGAAATTAAAGTTCCCCAATATCACAAAAACAACCGCAGACATCCAATTAAGATGTTTTTTTCAGAATCGGAGGATAATAATGAACTCTATTGTTTCGGAACAACCATAGAGGCTCAATTTGGTACAACAGATGAATATGATGTTAAAGAAGAGGGAGACGAAGAAATGTTTGACGAAAAAGTCAAATATGCTAACACGCTTGTCGGCAAGACATTTGAAATCAATCTCTACAAATTTACGGTAAAGGAACTGACGAACAACAAATTTGTGGCTTTAGAGCGTAAATCTTACCTCTACTATAGCAGCGATTTTGAGACTATTGAAGGCTTTTACATTGCCTCGTACATGACAAAAGAAGATGTCATACTGAATTTGAAGTATTCCATTACGAAACTAGGCATAGACGGAATAGTTGAGGGTGTCTTGCCTGACGAGTCAACGGAAGAGATAACAACTGAACTGTTCTTCCCCAAGCCAATTCCAGAGAAGAAGCACTTCAACATACCTTATGGCAAATATCCTAATTTGAACTCCAATTATGTTATAAAAGATGTTCCTATCAAAGATATCTGTAAAGGACGCAATCTTGCTTATCAGATAAAAGACCGAGATTTCTCCAAATACGACTTTGACAGATATGTCCATGTAATTGAGGACTATCGCTCAAAGGTCAGAGCGGCCAAGATGGAAAAGGAGTCGCTAAGGAAAAAATTGTTCTTTTGGGAGCCGAAAGTGGTTGTTGAAGAATTGAAGCTATCCTCTAATGTCATTTCATTGATGAAGGACTGTATTATTCTCGGAAAAGAGTATCCTTCAGATTGTGACAAAGCAGATATAGATTACGCCGAAGAATGCGAAAAGCGACTGAGAAAAGAATTTATGGGCGAAGATACGGAAAAAAAAGATTTCAAGAACAAATTGCGTGAATTTAGGCAATCCTTGAGGAAGAAATACAAAGGAAGGGATGTCATTAGTCCTGTCAATTAGCATCATGCGCTAAATATCATGAGATTTATACTTGTTGAAAGAAAAGTCTCTATTGTAAGAGGTGTTTCGCATACGTTACTTAGCATGGAATTTGCACTGCGGTGCAGTTCTGAGCGGACTGCGGTTCGCATCTGAGCCGTCCTCAGTCCACTCCTTGATGCACTGCGGTACGGATTTTGAGCAACTGTAGGACCCTTAGAAATAGGTTTCAACGGCAAAGCGGAACTGTTCTATGAACATCTGTTTGAAGGAAGGTCACTAAGGACGCTTTAAATTACAACATTTTTACCATTCTCCAAACAAATCTACAACAAAATAATATGGATATTTTTTCCATGTATATTTAGAATAGGTTCGCCCCAAAACAAAAATCGGCTCAAATCATCAAGGATTTGAGCCGATTTCTTAGAAAATTTAGATGATGTTACTCGCTCCAGTATTGACTACGTCGAAATTGAATGTCGCTCGGTAATACTCAAGCATGCTTGGCATTACACTCACTCCTCCCAATTTTCTTGTGTCTTGCGAACGTAGGACTTGTAGCGGAGCTGAGCCATGCGCTGGGCTTCGGCGAAGAGTTCTTCTGCCTCGTCGGGATAAGCCTTCTTGACAGAGAGGTAGCGAACCTCGCCCATGAGGAAGTCGTGGAACTTGTCCCACTCGGGCTCCTTGGAGTCGAGGCTGAAGGGGTTCTTGCCTTCGTCGATGAGGGCGGGGTTGAAGCGCCAGAGGTGCCAGTAACCGCACTCGACGGCTTTCTTCTCCTCTGCCTGGCTCTTGCCCATGCCGCCCTTGGCCTTCAGACCGTGGTTGATACACGGAGCGTAAGCGATGACGACGCTGGGACCGTGCCATGC
>ONXQ01000037.1 GCA_900321835.1 uncultured Prevotellaceae bacterium | reverse complement strand
TTACCAGTCACCGTCTGCTGGGCGAACGCCATGCCTACTGCAAGGGTGCAGAGGGCAATGAATGACCATAATCTTTTTCCCATTCTTTTGTTTTTTAATGAATTAATTATTTTAATTGTTCTCTTTCTCCTCGTTGTGTTGTCGTGTAGCGAGCGTGTTTTCTTCGCGCGCGTTCCTATTATAAAATATAGGGGCGATGCATCGTGAGAAATCGTATTTTTTTACCTTTTTTATGCCTCAGAATGCTATCAGGGTGCAAAGTTAACAAAATTTTTAATAAAATCCGTCAAAAAAACTTAACAAAATTACGTTTTTAACACTTCGGATTACAATTTGTTACAATTTTACATATTTTTGACGCCGTTTTTAAGTTTTCCCTTTTCATGATGACAGCACCGGATGGATATATATGCAGTTTCTGGCGAATTTCATCACGAAAGACGGTGTTTTTATCACGAAAGACGGAATTTTTTATCGCGAAAAATGCGGAAAGGACGAAAAAGACGAAAAATATTATCCCAAAACGGTCATTGGAGTTTTACTGAAAGAAATTTGAATAAATTAACGTGAGTTCGGCATAAGCAAAGGCGTGCAGACACACGTCAAAGCCTGAAGGTATTATGCCGAAAACTTCATGGTCTTTACTGATATTTATGTTTTTCTTACGCTGAACTCACGTTAAAAAACACAAAAAGCAAGGAAAAGATACCGATAATTGAAAAATAAATAATAATTTTGCAAAACCTAAACGCGAAACAGTGAAGAAACAAAGTCGCTTATGAACATACGCAATCTTTGCCTGCTGCTCGTCCTGCTGCCCACGCTGGCAGCCGCACAGCACCCTCTCCATCCCAACGATGCTGCGACGCAGCGCGAACAGGCTCTCAGCCTGCTCGACCAGCGGCACCACTACGGCGCAGCCTCGCCGGCACTGCGCACGGCGTCCGAGGCCCGTCTGCCCGAGGCCGAACAGTTGATGGCCGACTACTGGCTGCTGCAACCCGGAACGGCCGATCGCATGGCCCACTGGCTGCTGCTCCATCCCGTCCATCCCCTTGCCCAACGCATCGCCCTCATGCGGGCCAGCCTGCTTGTGCGCGAAAGCCGCTACCACGAGGCCCTGTCGATTGTGGGTGCAACGCCGATGGACAACCTGCCCGCCGACGAACTGGCCGAGGCCCGGCTCTACGAAGGCATTGCCAGCATCCACACAGGGCAGGCCGAACGTGCGCGGCAGGTGCTCGAGTCGATTCAGGACAGCGAAAGGCACGGCATGGACGTGCAGTATTATCTCGGCTATGTCCACTACATGCAGGGCCGCTATCGCGAGGCCATTCCCTGCCTCACAGCCGCCAGTGCCAGTTACGACTACCGCCGCTCGGCACCCGTGCTGCTGGCCGACTGCCAGGTGCAGACCGGTCAGCCCGGCGATGCCCTGCAGACGATTGGCCAGTGGCGACGTCTGACGGGCGCCACGATGCTGGCCGCCGAGGCCGACCGTGTGGAGGGAGAAGCCCTCTACGGCCTGGACCGCTACGCCGAAGCCATCGCCCCGCTCCAGCACTATGTGCAGTCGGCCTCTCAGCCCTCACGCACCGCCTTCTACAAACTGGGCATGAGCCAGTTGCAAGTGGAACAATACGACCCGGCCGCGCTCCATCTGAGCCGCAGCGCCGGCACCGAACGCGATGCGATGGCGCAGAACGCCTGGCTCCACGCCGGCATTGCCTACATCCGCACCGCCCAGAAACAACGTGCCCGCATGGCCTTCGAGCAGGCTTCGGAGATGACCTTCGACCCGAAAGCCGAAGAGGAAGCCCTCTACAACTATGCCCTCACGCTCCACGACGGCGCTACCGACGGATTCGGCGAGTCGGTCGGCGTGTTCGAACGTTTTCTCAACACTTTCCCCCAGTCGAAATACCAAACAAGCGTCACGCAACATCTGGCCGAAGTCTATCTCTCCACCCGCAACTACGAGGCAGCACTCGCCTCCATCAACAAACTGAGGCAGCCCAGCGCCCAGATGCTCGATGTGAAGCGGCAGGTGCTCTACAATCTCGGCGCACAACGTTACGCCGACGGCGACTATCGGGCTGCGAAGGACTATCTCTCGCAGAGCATCGCCATTCGTCCTGCCAACGAGGCCCGCTACTGGCGCGGTGAAGCCGAATACCGCCTCGGCGAGTATGCGCTTGCAGCCGCAGACCTCGAGCAGGGCGTCAACAGCGACTATCGCAACCCCTCAATCTACGGCCTGGGCTATGCTCTCTTCAAGCAGAAACGCTATGCCGACGCCCTGCCGTGGTTCCTGCAGTTCGCCAACACAACCGCCGAAGCGCCACTGCGTGCCGACGCCCTCTGCCGTATGGCCGACTGCCAATACTCGGCCCGCCTCTACGACGCTGCGCTCCAAACCTACCAGCGAGCCATCGACACCGATGCCTCCTGCGGCGACTACGCCCTGCTGCAGCAGGCTTTCATCCAGGGGCTGAAGGGCAACTACAGCCGCAAGGCCGAGTTGCTGTCGCAGTTCGAGAACCGTTACGCCGACTCTCCTTACGGGGCCGATGCCCTCTTCGAGAAAGGCCGCGCCTATGTGCAGAGCGGTCAACGGACACAAGCACAGCAGACCTTTACCACCCTGCTCACACGCTATCCACAAAGCCAGCACGCACGACGTGCATCCAACGAACTGGCCCTCATCTACAACGAAACAGGGCACACGCAGGAAGCCATCGCTGCCTACCGGAAAGTTCTTGACACCTGGCCCAACACCGCTGAGGCGCAGACGGCACTCTCCAACCTCAAGGACATCTACACGGCGCAGGGCCGCATCAACGAATATGCCGAACTGGCACGCCAGGCAGGCAAAGCGCTCACACCTGCAGAAATCGACGCCATGACCGCCGACGCAGCCCTTCGCGCCACCAGCAACGGACAGCACGCGCAGGCTCTTGCCCACTACAAGCAACTGGAGGCGCAGACCCTTTCGCCCGAGACAAGAACGACGGCTCTCGTGGGCCAACTTCATGCGGCGCAGGGCATGAACGACGCTTCGATCATCGCCGAGACAGCCACACGTCTGCTGCGTAGCGGCCGCATCTCTGCCGACATTGCCAGCGAAGCCCGTCTGCAGCGTGCTTTGGCCTACATGGCACTGGGCGACACCAAGCAAGGCGTTGCCGACCTACAGGAACTGAGCCAGGACCGCCGCACCGTCTATGGTGCCCAGGCCACTGTCGAACTGGCTCAGTACGCCTACAACACACAGCAGTATCAGTCGGCAGAGCAGGTGCTTTCGCCCTTCATTGACAGCGGCACGCCCCACAGTTACTGGCTGGCACGCGCCTTTGTACTCCTCTCCGACGTCTGTGCCAAGACCGGCCGCGACGTCGAAGCTCGACAGTATCTCCTTTCGCTCAAGAGCAACTACACCGAGAGCGAAGAAATCAACCAGATGATTCAGCAACGTCTTTCACAACTGAAATAGTATGGAAAAGAAACTGACATGCCTCACCGCACTCTGCGCTCTGCTTCTTCCGTTGACGATGCAAGCCCAGATGAACAATGTGGTCGAGGTCGAAAACACTTACGCCCCAGTGTTGCGCGACGCCGACAAACTCCCTCTGTTGCCGCCCGTCAAACCGGTTGAAAATCAGCACTACCCCGTCGAGTACGACACTGCGCTGCGTCCGGCCAGCCAGTTCGTCTTCACGCCGATGCAGCCGTCGAGCAGCGACGCCGCCGACGTGGGCAGTCCGCGCCGCTTCGTCCGTCTGGCCGGAGGCATGGCAGGCCAACTCGACCTCGGCGCTGCCTACGGCCACCGCTTCAGCCCCGACGACCTGCTCGACGTGTCGTTCTCGCTGCGCGGCTACAGTGCAAAGGTCAACGATGCCTGGAACACAGACGACAGGGTCAAGACGCGCTTCTATTCCACCCGCGGTGCAGCCTGCTACCAGCACAACTTCGCTCCGCTCACGGCGCTGAAGGTGTGGGGCGATGCCGAGAGTCAGGTGATGGACGGCCAGCACAACACACTTTTCTCGCTCGGTGCCCAACTCACACCCTGGCAACTGGGCGACTGGAGCATGGGCGGACGTGCCGGCTTTGAATTCTTTGGGCAGAAATACCCGACCAACGCTTTTCTCAGCACGCGAAAGAACCGCGAATCGCACGTCGTCACGGCCCTTGAAGCCGCCTACCGCCTGTCCGACGAGCAGCGTGTCGGACTTGACCTGCAGGCCGACTTCTACACCTATTCCTTCACGGCGCTCCATGCGGCACACACCTTCGACCTCCACCCCCACTACACCTACAGCACCGACGAACTGCAACTGACGCTGGGGGCGCGTCTGGACTTCTTCACAGGGGTGGAGAAAAAGTTCCGCGTCGCACCCGACGTTACGCTTCGCTACCATGCCGACGACGACCTGACGCTCTTCGGCCAGGCCAGCGGCGGAACTGTGGCCAATGACTACCGCCACTATGCGTCGCTCACGCCCTACTGGATTTATGCGCCCTTCTTCATCGGCAAGAACGACATGCCGCAACTCAGCCACCAGTTCGACTACATCCGCAGCGCAGCGGGTGTGGAGTGGAACGCCGCAAAAGGCCTGTTTGCCCGTCTCTACGGCGGATTCAACAAATCGACGGGCCGTGCCGAGGTGATGGCCGGCAATTCGCTGGTGCAGGCCAACGGATGGCAGTGGTACGGCCACCTCGACCTGCGCTACGACCTTGCTGACACGTTCCGATGGAAGTTCGACGGACAGTACAACGTGTGGCACAGCGACTACGGCTCGGGTAGCGATGCACATGCCGAGGCCATCGCCTGGCGACCCGTTCTCGACCTCGCCACCGAGGCCTGCTATCGTCCGCTCAAGGGGTTGTCGCTCACTGCCGACTATCGGCTGCAAACCTTCTCGCTCCATGCCGGCCTGCCCTACCATCGTCCCGTCACCAGCAACCTGGGTGCCACGGTCAGTTACGACATTCCGCTGGCAGCGTCGTGGCGCGGCACGGTGCTCACCGCCTTTGTCCGTGCCGACAACCTGCTGGCGCGCGACTTCGACCTCTATCCTTGCGTCCGCACTCCCGGCGCCACCGTCATGGGCGGTTTCAACTTTACTTTCTGAACCTCGCAGCCCGACAGCCACTGTGCCAGGGCCGAAAATGCACCGCAGTTGAAAAAAATTTCGTCTGCGGACGAAATAAAAATCGTCCGCAGACGAAATTTTTTTCATCCACAGACGAAATTTAGGAGGACTTTGCTGCAGAAGTTCCGTCACTTGCCTGTGACGATGCGCTTGATGTCGTTGAGTTTGTTCAGGGCTTCGAGCGGCGTGAGGTTGTTGACGTCCAGGTCGAGGATTTCGTCGCGAATCTGGCTGAGCACAGGGTCGTCGAGTTGGAAGAAGTTGAGTTGCGACGCCTCGGGCGCAGTGAGGTTCTCGGTGTGCGGCCGACTGATGCCGTTGCCGCTGCTGCTCTGCTCAAGGTCGGACAAGACCTGCTCGGCACGCTTCACCACCGCAGGTGTCATGCCGGCCAGACGTGCCACGTGGATACCGAAACTGTGCTCCGACCCTCCGCGCTCCAGACGGCGCAGGAAGATGATGCGCCCTTCGGCCTCGCGCACACTGACGTTGTAGTTCTTCACCCGTGAGAACTGGCGTTCCATCTCGTTCAGTTCGTGGTAGTGGGTGGCAAAGAGCGTGCGGGCATGGGCACTGGGGTTCTGGTGGATGTACTCGACAATGGCCCAGGCGATGCTGATGCCGTCGTAGGTCGATGTTCCACGACCCAGTTCGTCGAACAGCACGAGCGAGCGCTGCGTGAGGTTGTTCAGGATGTTCGAGGCTTCGCTCATCTCGACCATGAAGGTCGATTCGCCCACCGAGATGTTGTCGCTCGCTCCGACACGCGTGAAAATCTTGTCGCAGATGCCGATGCGAGCACTGTCGGCCGGGACGAACGAGCCGATTTGTGCCAGCAGCGTGATGAGGGCCGTCTGGCGCAGCAGGGCCGACTTACCAGCCATGTTGGGACCGGTGAGGATGATGATTTGCTGGTGGTCGCTGTCGAGCAGCACGTCGTTGGGAACGTACTGTTCGCCCACCGGCATATTACGTTCGATGACGGGGTGACGCCCCTGGCGGATGTCGATGATGAGGCTCTCGTCGATGACGGGTCGGACGTAGCGGTATTCACGCGCCGTGAGGGCGAAGGACAGGAGGCAGTCGATGCGCGCCACCATTGCAGCATCCTGCTGGATGGCAGCGATATAGTCGGCGGCGGCGACGACGAGTTCGTTGAAGAGTTGGCTCTCAAGCACAAGGATGCGCTCCTCTGCCCCGAGAATTTTTTCCTCGTACTCCTTCAGTTCGGGTGTGATGTAGCGTTCGGCCTGCACCAGCGTCTGCTTGCGTATCCACTCGGCCGGCACGTGGTCCTTGAATGTGTTGCGCACTTCGATATAGTAGCCGAAGACGTTGTTGAATCCGATTTTCAGGCTCGTGATGCCCGTTGCCTCGATTTCGCGTTGCTGGATTTGCAGCAGATAGTCTTTGCCCGAGAAGGCGATGCGGCGCAGTTCGTCGAGTTCTGCATTCACTCCGTCGGCAATGACGTTGCCTTTGCCGGCCAGGAGCGGTGGGTCGGGGCGCAACTCCTTCTTGATACGCTCGCGCAGGGCGTCGCAGGTGTCGAGTTGCTGTCCTATGTAGAAGAGGCTGTCGTTGCCGCTGGCGAGGCACATCTGCTTCATGGGTTCGATGGCTTCGAGGGCAATGCGCAGCGCCTGCATTTCGCGGGGCGAGACGCGCTGGGTCGCAATCTTCGAGGCGATGCGCTCGATGTCGCCCACGCGCTGAAGCAGTTCTTCGATGCTGTCGCGCATGTCGGGTTGGCGGAAGAAGTGATCCACAACCTCCTGCCGGGCCTGTATCTGCTGTACGTTTTTCAGAGGGAACAGCAGCCAGCGGTGCATCAGGCGCGCACCCATAGGCGAGACGGTGCGGTCGATGACCTGCAGGAGCGACGTTCCGCCTTCGTTCATCGGTTCCACCAGTTCGAGCGAGCGGATGGTGAAGCGGTCAAGGCGGACGTAGCGCGTTTCCTCGATGCGCTGGATGGTGCGTATGTGGCGGATTTGGGTGTGCTGCGTCTGTTCCAGATAGACAAGGATGGCGCCGGCAGCGACGATGCCGTCCTTCAGGTGCTCGATGCCGAATCCCTTGAGATTCTTGACGCCGAAGTGGGTGGTGAGTTTCTTGTAGGCCGTGTCGAAGACATAGACCCAGTCGTCCATTTCGAAACTGAAGTATTTGTCGCCGAAGTTACCTTCGAACATCCCCTTGCGGCCACGTTCGTAGAGCACTTCTTTGGGGCTGAATCCGCCGAGCAGTTTATCGACATAGTCGGTCGTGCCTTCGGCCACAAGAAATTCGCCAGTCGAGATGTCGAGCAGCGAAACGCCGCACGACTGCTTGCCGAAGTGAATCGAGGCGAGGAAGTTGTTCTCCTTGTTCGACAACACAGTGTCGCTCATCGCCACGCCTGGGGTGACGAGTTCGGTGATGCCGCGCTTCACCAGTTTCTTCGTCAGTTTCGGGTCTTCCAACTGGTCGCAGATGGCTACGCGCTTGCCGGCCCTGATGAGTTTGGGCAGATAGGTGTCGAGGGCATGGTGGGGAAAACCTGCCATCGCAATGCCGCTGGCGGCTGTGCCGGCCACGCTGGAGCGCTTCGTGAGCGTGATGCCCAGGATGTCGGCAGCCACGGACGCGTCGTCGCCATACGTCTCGTAGAAGTCGCCGCAACGGAACAGCAGCACGGCGTCAGGGTGTTTCGCCTTGAAGTCGTAGAACTGCCGCATCATCGGTGTCATCTCGTCTTTCTTCGCCATGCTTTCGGTTGTCAGTTTTTTGTCATTTGTTCTGCAAAGTTAGCAAAAACCTTTCAGACCCCAAAACAAAGGGAACGGAAAAATGGCGGCCTTGACTCTGAATGAAGAATGAAAAATGAAGAATGAAGAGTGAAAAATGAAGAATGAAGAATGATAGTTACTTTTATTCTTCATTCGGAGGCAAAGCCGACATTCTTCATTCTTCATTCCTCAAATTTCGTCCGCAGACGAAATTTTTTTCGTCCACAGTCCATTTTCATTTCGTCTGCGGACGAAATTTCGACGAACTGCGGAGGTAGATTAAGCGAAATGTGCTATCTTTGCAGCCGATGAACGAAATGAGCGACACAACAAGGCAGTTTGTCCGCGCGCATCGCACCGACGATGTCCGCGCGCTGATGCTTGCCCAGAAACGCTGGCCGGAGGTCGATGTTCGGCAGGCCTGTGTGCAGATTGCTGCCTGGCAAAAGGCACGGACGAAGTTGCCGTCGTGGGCGGCGAAGGACGACATTGTCTTTCCCGAGCAGTTGTCGATGGAGCAATGTTCGTCGGAACTCACGGCGCGCTACAAGGCTGAGGTGTGGGCAAGGCTGTCGGGCGGACGCTCCGCTGACGTCTGCGACCTGACGGGCGGACTGGGTGTCGATGCGTCGATGCTGGCACAGGGGTGCAGACGGCTCACGTTTGTCGAACACAGCGAGGTGCTGTGCGACCTGGCGCGTTGGAATCTGCCCCGCATGGGTGTCGGCAGGCTCGATGTGGTGTGCGGCGAGGCCGAGACGGTGCTTCCGACGCTGGCGCAGCAGGACCTCATCTTCCTCGACCCGGCGCGTCGCGACAGCCACGGCACACGCACGGTGGCGCTGGCCGACTGTTCGCCCGACCTTGAACAATTGTTTCCCCTGCTGCTCGACCGTGCCACGTGGGTCATGGCCAAACTGTCGCCCATGCTCGACATCAGCAACACGCTGCGCCGCCTCGGCCATGTCGCCGAACTGCATGTCGTCGGCGTCGATGGCGAATGCAAGGAGGTGCTGGTGGTCGGCAGTCGCACGGCTGCAACGGCCCCGTCGATGCCGGTCCATTGTGTCAATCTGCTGACAGGCCGCAGCAGTCGTCAGACCTTCGTCTTCACGCGCAAAGAGGAACAGCAGTCGGTGTGCGGCTATGCCACAGCCGTGGGTCGCTATCTCTACGAACCGAACGCCTCGGTGCTGAAGGCTGGTGCCCTGCGCTGTGTGGCCGAGCGCCTGCAGGTGCAGAAACTGCACCCCAACAGCCATCTCTACACCAGCGATGCGCTCGTTCCTGATTTTCCCGGACGCACCTTCGAGGTGGTCGGTCTTTCCGACCTAAACAAAAAACACACCGCACACCTGCTCAGCGGCATCCGCCAAGCCAATCTCACCGTGCGCAACTTTCCGCTCAGTGTCGCTCAGTTGCGTCAGCGGCTCAAACTCAGCGAGGGCGGCAGCGAATACCTCTTCGCTACCACCCTCGCCGATGAAAAACACGTGCTGATTCGTTGTTGGAAAATGAAGAATTAAAAATTCAGAATTAAGAATAAAAGTAACTCTTATTCTTCATTCGGAGGCGAAGCCGACATTCTTCATTTTTCATTCTTCAATCTTCATTTCACCAAAATTTTCTTGCCTCCAACGATGTAGAGGCCAGGAGAAAGGACGGAAGAAGGAGCGTTGCTGCCATTCTTCGTTCTTAACTCTTCATTCTTCATTGTCCCAACGCGGCGACCTTGCAGGTCATAGACAGCCGCATCATTTTTCACTTTTAGTTTTTCACTTTGCACTTCCCCAATGCCCGTGACAATGCCGTTCAGTTGGTTGATGTAGGCTTTGGCATTGGCCGACTGCGAGAAGTCGAAGTAGGCATGGAAGGGCAGCACCGGCGTGAGGTCGGTGACGCTCTGGAGCCGTGCGTCGACCACAGCGTAGAAGCCGGTGCCCATCGTCACAGGCGAATAGGTGCCGACGAAGCGCACGTCGCCCACTTCGTCGGTCAGGTCGTCGGCCTCAGGAGCCGTGACACTGACGTTGTGAATGAGGAATTCGGTGCCCGGAGTGCCCGGCTGCAGCAGGTAGGGACGATGGGCCTTGAGGCTGGGCACTTGCAGGAAATTGAGCATAGTGCCGTTGGCAGCGTTGAGGCGTACGACGCTTGTACCTTCGCCAAACGTTTCCTCCAACTGTGCATGTGACAGGTCGAAAGGCAGGCAAATGGTTTGCCAGCCGCTGCGCAGGTCGGCCCGCAGACGTACGGTTTCGTAGTCGTCGGGCTGGGGAGTGAATGTGCCTGCACTTTCGTCAAGCACAAGTTCGTCCACACTCGCCGTCCCCACCGTCAGGTGGAACGTGTAGAGGCAACGGCGGCCGCCGTAGTTGGTGAACACACAATAGACGTCGCGCTCGGTGCAGACGTTGGGCAGGGTGATGACGTTGGTCGTTTCGCCGTTCGACCACTGATAGGTGCCTACGCCGTTGGTGGGCTGCACGGTGAGTGTGACGGCGGAGCCGAAGTTGACCTCTGCCTCGGTCGAACCGACGTAGTTTCCATCGACCGTAATCGTCTGTGTGGCAGGTGTGTAGAGGCAATCGCCCGTGGCGGCAATGCTGAAGCACTGCTGGCTCTGCACACCGTTCTGGTTGGTGTAAGTCACTCGGTAAACGTGGCTTTGGTCGGTCGAGACGGTGATGGACTTCGTCGTTTCGCCCGTGTCCCACTGCCACAGGCCCGTGTCGCTTTCGCCGTCGGGCAGCAGCGCCTCCAGTGTGACGGTCTGGCCGGTAGGCACAGCCTGCGTGGCGTCCCAGTAGTTGTTGACAACGGCACCCAGTTCGTTGTGATACGAAACCTTTGCATTGCTGCTCACGGTGCCTCGCGCCTGTTCGCGCTCAATGAAAGGAATGAGATAGCCGTTCAGTGTGCCGCTGTACGTCATCTTGGGCCGCAGTTCGGTCGGCACCTTGTTGGCAGGTGCCAGACGCACATCGCGTGTGTTCATAAGCACGCTGTAGCCCAGATGGTCGGCGTTGCTGCTGACGGCGATGTTGGTGACGGGGTCGGGTTGGTAGCCCTCGAAGACGCGGTCGGAGAGCGGCATGGTGACGCCTTTGACGCCTTCGTAGTGTCCGATGATGGTGCCCCAGTAGGCACGGGTCTCCGCCGGCATGGCATAGCCGGTCATGACCCACGAGCGGCTGTCTGTCCAAGCAAATCCCGACTCGAAGCGGTGGTAGTTGGTCCAGGGCATACCTTCGACGGACAGGATCTGCCCTGCCATGAACTCGATGCCGGCGGCGAGGCGGTGGTCCATATAAGCGAAGAGGTCGTCGCCCTGGTTCCAGCCCGTCTTTGCAATATCGACGGCCAGTCCGAGCGCCATAGCCGCGTGTCCGCCGTCGCGCCCACTCTCCTGCATTTGGCCAAGACGTCCGTAGGCGCCGGTTTCCAGTTCGCTTTCGGCGGTGGTGACGACGAAATTGCCGAGGAATTCAGTCAGGCCGTCGGACAGGATTTCTCCTTCGGGACGCGGGTCGTTGAACGTGCCGCACTGGTCATACTTGAAGTAGGACATGCCCTGGTTGTAGATGAAGGGGTCGTCGCAGAGCACGCCGATGCTGATGGCAGAGAGCGCGTTGCAGAGCGGCCAGTTGGACCAATAGTGTCCGGGGGCGCGCCACCACTTGCCTGGGTTTTCCCAGGTGCCGTTGCGGTAACGGAGAAACTGGATGTTGCCGTTGTACCACACGGTGAGCATATACTGTTTGAAGGCCTCGAAGTCTTCGCGGCTCCAGCCGTCGTAGTCGCGCATGAGTTCGGCTGCGTTGGCAAACTGATAGCCCTGCAGACCGGCACAGAGTGCCCAGTTGCTGTCGCCCGAGACGAGTTTGTGATAGCGGGCCCACTCGTTCATCATGTGGACGGCGTGGTCGGCGCAGGTGCGGTTGCCCTCAATCTTCCAGCGCAGGGCGTTCTGGTAGGCGATGGCAGCGGCTTCCATGACGTATTTGTAGTTCTGCGGACTGCCTCCGCCTCGGTAGATGACTTCGGGGACGTAGATGCCGGTGACGTTGGCATACTTCGATGCGACGAGTTGGTTGTAGGCCTCGGTCACGGTGGGGTTGCCGGCGGCGAGTTGTGCGCGGATGCGTTCAAAGTCGGCCTCGGTATGGAGAAGTCCGGGATGCTTGAAACCGCGGTTCAGGTTGTTTTCCGTTCCACTTTCGGGCAGGACGAACTGCTGTCCCTTCTTGCTCTTGAGCAGGTCGAGGGCGGCATTGAGCCGTGTGGTGATGCGGTCGCAGAGCACCTGGCTGGCTCGGCTCGAGGCAGCGATGCTGCGGGCATAGGCGAGGGCGTCGTTGAGGTCGTCGATGGCTCCCTGCGGATACTGGGCAGGGGTGCAGCCGTCGAGGTATGTTTGTGCTGTGGCGATGGCGGCGTTGAGGGCCGTCTTGTCTCCCTCCGAGCCGTAGAGGTACTGGTAGTCGAGGTCGCTGCGCTGGTTGCCGAGTTGCTGGATTTCAGTGACCGAGAGCGCACGGTCGTAGAGTCGGAAGTCGTGGACGAGGGTGTTCTGCAAATAGTTGTCGCCCGAGAAACAGGAGCGACCCAGCCAGCAGTAGTTGACGGCGGCGGTGCCGAAGTTGGTGCTGTTCAGGGGGATGTCGGTGGCCGAGCCCACTTCGACACCGTCGAGATAGAGGTGGGCCGTGCCCTGCTCGACGGTGTAGGCCACGTGGATCCAGCGTCCTTTCGCGCTTTCGCCGCCGCGTTCGATGCCGTAGGTCGTGCCGTAGCCGCCGGTCGAGGTCTCTGCACGCTGCACGTTGAGGCGGTAGTGGTGGTACTTGCCTGCGTCGGCGGTGCAGGCGGTCGATGTGGAGAAGCACCAGAGGAAACGGCCGAACCCGCTGAGGTCGGCAGCGTCGTCAACACAGTAGTAGGTGCTGACGGTGAAGTCGTCGCACGACTTGAACACCTCTCCCGCAGCGGCGGTCATGTTGAGGTAGCCCGTGCCGTTGCCGAGGCTGAGCACGCGGTAGGTGCCCATTGTGGCGATGCTGGCGCTGCTCTGTGCCGTGGCGGTGATGGTGCCGCCCACCTGGTCGGTGACATTCTTTCCGCTGGCCTCGTTGAAGTCGAAATGCAGGCGCAGCGCGCTGTTGAGGTATTCGTCGTTCAGCGCAGTGGCCTCGGCGGCGAAGTCGGCTATCTCCTGCTGCGAAAGCAGGCGGTTGTAGAGGCGGAAGTCGCTGACGAGCGTGTTCTGCAGGTAGTTGTCACCCGAGAAGCAGGCACGTCCCAGCCAGCAGTTGGCCACGCTGGCCGAGCCGAAGTTCGACGTGTTGGTGGGGATGCCGCTCTCGCTGCCCACTTGCACGCCGTCGATGTAGAGCGTTTCCTGCCCATTGTTTACTTGATAGACGACGTTGACCCATCGGCCCTGCGGACTCACGGCATTGACGCCGTAGCCTTTTTCGCTGCCCCATCCGCTGGTGCTCGTGCCGCACTTCTGGGCGTTGAGGCGGTAGAAGTGGTATTTGCCCGAAGTCTGGTCGCAGGCGGCCGACGTGGAAAACGTCCAGAGGAAATAGCCGTTGCCCTCCAGCGTGTAGTCGGGGGCGATGCGGTAACAGGCGGTGATGGCAAACGTGTTGCAGGCCTTGAAGGCTGTGCCGGCCTTCGTGCCCATGTCGAGATAGCCCGTGCCTGCACCGAGGCTGAGCACGTGGCGCGAACCGAAGGCGACGACGCTGGCTTCGTTCTGAAGGGTGGCCGTGGCGCCGGTCGGCGAGAGGTCGGGTACGCTGGTGCCGCTGACGTTCTCGAAGTCGTAGTGGAGCACGAGTCCGTCGGTTTGTGCCTGTGCCGAGGCTGCGACGACGGCGCAGAGGATGAGGGAGAGAATCTTCTTCATATTGTGTGTCGTTTGATGCTTGTTTTGAACTTTTAAGTGCTTAAAACTTTTTTTCAAGCACTTAAAACTAAATTTTCAAGTGCTTAAAACTTTCGGCCGTTTGCAGGTCAGTCCCAGAGAGACCACCGCTGCTTTGCTGCTCAGTCCGCCTTCGGGGTCGCCCTCGACCACGCCGAAGTCGTCTTCCTTGTTGCCGTCGCCGTCCTGCACTTCCCACGACGTGACCATGAGGGCCATGTCGGTCGCGACGCTGTACTGATGTGTGCCGGGTTGTTGATAGGGGTATTTCATAAGACGGTCATTTGATGAGGATTTTCTTGCCACCGACGATGTAGAGGCCGGGGGCTAATGAAGAATGAGACTTGCTTTCATTCTTCATGCTTAATTCTTCATTTTTCACTTCGCCGACGCGGCGTCCCTGCAGGTCATAGACAGCATCGTTCTTCTTCATTCTTAATTCTTCATTCTTCACTTCCCCAATGCCCGTGGGCACTTCGTCCACCACGCTGATGCGGTAGGGCTTGACCGTTGCCGCCTGGTTCATGTCCTCCATCCAGCAGCGGAAG
>ONXQ01000122.1 GCA_900321835.1 uncultured Prevotellaceae bacterium | reverse complement strand
CAGTTCCTGATGGGTGCGCCCCACAAGGTTCGTGTAACCGCGCTGCATGAGGTTGTTCCAGATAGCGGAGCCGACGAGGCCGCGGTGGCCGGCGACGTAGATACGGGAACTCTCACCCAGCCCCTCTCTGTGAGGGAGGGGAGCAGTTACTATTTTATTAGTATTCATATCGTTCACTGAAAAATTTTTTTATCTGATTCAAAAGTAAACACTCCCCTCCCTCACAGGGAGGGGCTGGGGGAGAGTCCTCATTTTACTTCACAATTCCTTTCTCCAGATATTCTGCCAGGTTGGTGCGGACTTTGGCGGCGGCGCCTTCGGCAGCGACTTTGGCCATGTCGTGATCGACCATGAGGGCGACGAGGTCTTCGAACGAGGTTCTGGAGGGGTTCCAGCCGAGGATTTCACGGGCTTTGGTGGGGTCGCCCCAGAGGTTGACCACGTCGGTGGGGCGGTAGAAGTCGGGGCTGACCTCGACCAGGACGCGGCCGGTGGCCTTGTCGATGCCCTGCTCGTCGAGTCCTTCGCCGCGGAACTCGAGTTCGATGCCGACGCGGCGGAAGGCGTGGTAGCAGAATTCGCGGACGCTGTGCTGCACGCCGGTGGCGATGACGAAGTCGTCGGGACGGTCCTGCTGGAGGATGAGCCACATGCACTCGACGTAGTCTTTGGCATAGCCCCAGTCGCGGAGCGAGGAGAGGTTTCCGAGCAGGAGCCGGTCTTGCTTTCCCTGTGCGATGCGTGCGGCGGCCAGGGTGATCTTTCGCGTCACGAAGGTCTCGCCGCGGCGTTCGGACTCGTGGTTGAAGAGGATGCCCGAGCAGCAGTACATGCCGTAGGCTTCGCGGTACTCCTTGACAATCCAGAAGCCGTAGAGTTTGGCAACGGCGTAGGGGCTGTAGGGGTGGAAGGGTGTCTGCTCGTTCTGCGGCACCTGTTCGACTTTTCCGTAGAGTTCGGAGGTGGATGCCTGATAGATGCGGCAGGTCTGGGTGAGTCCGCACAGACGTACGGCCTCGAGCACGCGGAGCACGCCGGTGGCATCGACGTCGGCGGTGAACTCGGGCGAGTCGAAACTGACTTGCACGTGGCTCTGTGCCGCGAGGTTATAGATTTCGGTGGGCTTTACCTTGCTGACAACTTGTAGGATGGACATCGAGTCGCCCATGTCGCCGTAGTGGAGGTGGAAGTTGGGACGTCCCTCCAGGTGGGCGATGCGCTCGCGATAGTCAACCGACGAACGGCGTATCATGCCGTGTACGTCGTAGCCTTTCTCCAGCAGGAACTCGCTGAGGTACGAGCCGTCCTGGCCGGTGACGCCTGTGATCAAAGCAACCTTTCTCATAGATTCATAGGGGGTTGAAAACGTTTTCATCTGCAAAGTTAGGCAAATTCACGAAGAATCGGAAACGAATGTGCGAAAACTTTACATTTCGCCCCTGTCCGAGCGCTTGGAAGAAAACGTCTGAGCGCTCGGAAGAAAACGTCTGAGCGCTCGGAAGAAAACGTCTGAGCGCTCAGACCTTTACGCGCGTGCGCGGAGACGGATGCCGGAAGCAGTGTGTGGGGAGGGACCTACTGGAGGGTGTCGGACGAGGTGGTGACGGTGGCCTTGACGTCGGCCCCGTTCATCTGGACGGAGATGTCGAGGTGGCGGATGGTGTCGGTGTCGAACTCGATGGTGTCGGACTTGCCGTTTTCGCCCGTCACCGTCACATGGCCCTGACAGGCGGTGAGCATCAGCAGGGCGAGGAGTGCGGATGCGAGGAGGAGGGAGTGTACCTTTTTCATAATCGTCGTGAATGGGTTACGGCGGCAAAGTTACGCAAAAAGCGTGAAGGGAGAAAGAAAAACATTGCCCAAATGCAACCAATTTTGTTCATTTCGCGACATCAAAGCGCAAAAAGTGTTAATTATCGTTGCTTTTTCACCATTGTATCGGAAAATATGTGTAAATTTGCGGCAGTTTTTCAAGACATACCAAGTATTCACACTTAAACAGTATTGACTATGAAGATGATGAAGATGAACAAAATGATTGCAGCCCTGGCCGCCATGATGGTTTCGGCCAGCGCCATGGCACAGTACGAAGGGACTTCGGTCTATGACCGTGTCGGACACGGCAACGACAGCATCGAGGCCCTGGGCAACCTGAGTATGCTGGGCGACTACTATAAGATGCAGAACTGGAAGGACGCCTACGACTGCGTCATGCCC
Source organism: uncultured Prevotellaceae bacterium (assembly GCA_900321835.1). Lineage (GTDB taxonomy): Bacteria > Bacteroidota > Bacteroidia > Bacteroidales > Bacteroidaceae > UBA3839. Next base: position 5,523 of record ONXQ01000122.1, on the reverse strand, counting down.
CTGCTCGAGAAGGCGCCGCTGGCACAGGTGACCACCTACACGCGCGGCGAAATCGTGATGTACCAACTCATCCTGCAGTCGGAAACGCAGCAGGACAAGAAGAAATACCTCGACGACCTCATGCGCCTGTTCGACATCCGCATGGAACACGTGCAGGAACTCAACTCGTTCTCCAAGCCGCAGAACCAGACGAGCCACGGCGCCGTGCTCGCCCGCAAGGCCTACTACTACTCCAACTTCGGTCCGCAGGTCTATAGCGACTACTCGCTCGACAAGGCCTACGACATGTTCTCCGAAGGTATCGCCGAGGTGAACGAAGACCCGACACACGAGGTCGAAGGCTTCGTCCTCGACCAGTATTTCAAAACCTCGTACGCCAAGTACAAGGCCGACCAGGACGGTTTCCGCGAACAGTTCCTCAAGGACTACCTGCTCTGCAAGGAAGTGTGCGAGAAAATGCTCGAAAAGGCCAACCAGACCACCGACGAAGCCCAGCAGCAGAAGATCGTCGCCCAGTACGACCCCACCCTCATGGCCGTCGAACACCAGTTCGCAGAATCGAAGGCTGCCGACCGCGACCAACTCATCGCCATCTTCTCCCCCAAGGTTGAAGCACGCAAAGGCGACCTGGCCTACCTGCGCAGCGTCATCAACATCCTGCAGAACAACGACTGCGACGACACCGATGTCTATTTCAAGGCCTCCAAGTACGCCTACGACCTCGAACCGAGTTACAACTCAGCCATCGGTATGGCACAGTGGACCCAGAAGCAGGGCAAGCACGCCGAGGCTGTCCAATACTACGACAAGGCCATCGAACTCTGCACCAGCGACCGCCAGAAGGCACGCATCGCCATGCAGGTGGTCTATGCCCTGGCACGCAGCGGCAACGGCAGCGCCGTGGAGTCCTACCTGCGCAAGGCTGAGCAGTTCGACCCGTCGATGGCAGGCCGTTGCGACCTCTTCCGTGCACAGAACGCTGCCATGAAGAAGGACTACAGCGGAGCCCTCGCCCTTGCCACAAAGGCCGCCCAGGAGGACGCCTCCATCACGGGTACCGTGTCGCGTCTGAAGGCACGCATCACCGAGGCACAGGCCCGTCAGGCTGAGTACAACAAAGCCAACGCAGAGTACAAGGCTCAACTGGAGAAACAACAGAAACTCGAAAACTTCTGGAAAGGACACTGATCCGGAGCGCACAAAAAAAGCGGCCACAGCAAACACGTTGCTGTGGCCGCTTTCTTTGTGCGCCTTACTTCACCATGACGAAGCCGCCGTTGGTGTCCATCGTCACCTGAACTTTCTGCGGGTTCCGGACCTTGTACGCCTCGTTGAGCACGGGGTCCTGGTTCTTCAGGTTGTCGGTGTAGAGACGGGCTGCGTCGCCTTTCTGCACGAAACGTGAGAGGTCAAGGGTGAGGGTTTTCTTGGTCTTTTCCGCATTGACGCCTGCGATGTACCACGTCTGTCCGTGACGTCGGGCCAGAACGATGTAGCGGCCCGGATAACCGTCGATGAAACGGGTCTCGTCCCACGTGGTGGGTACGTTGCGCATGAAGTCGATGCTCTCTTTGGGTGCACCTCCTTCGGCTTGCGGACGAAGGTTCTCGGGGGTGACGGCAAAGTTCTGGATGGCATTCTGATAGAGCACGGCGGTGGCCAGTTCGAGGCAGTCGGTAGAGCGACGTGTGGTGCCGCCCTCATTGCCGCGTGCCAGATGGCGGTTGAGGAACGAGCCGCCCCACTCCATCGAGGCGACGGTGTTGCGGATGAAGGGGTGGAGGCAGGCGTTGTAGGCTTCGTTGTCGCAGAAGTCCTGTCCGAACACCATGTTCTCGCTGGCCAGCACGGCTTCGCTTCCGACGTAGTTGGGGTACATGCGTTCCCAGCCGCGGGGCAGTGTGCATCCGTGGAAGATGACCATGAGTCCGTGGTCGTCGGCGTCGCTGAGCACTTCTTCGTAGAGTCGCATGGTTTCCTGTTTGTCGCCTCCCCAGAAATCGACTTTGATGCCTTTGACGCCGAGTTTCTGCATCCAGCGCATCCAGTCCTTGCGGGCGATGCTGTTGTCCATCGCGTTGATGGGCGACTGGACGATGTCGTTCCAGTAGCCGCTGGAGGAGAACCAGAGGAAGACGTCAACTCCCTGGCTGTGGGCGTAGTTGATGAGTTCGGCCATGCGTTCCTTGCCGATTTCCTTGTCCCATCCTGCGTCGATGAGGATGTAGGGGTAGGACATCTCGCGGGCCAGGTTGATGAAGGCGACCTGGTCGTCGTAGTTCATGGATGCGTCCTGCCAGACAATCCAACTCCATGTGCTCTTGCCGAACTTGTAGTCGTGCTGTGTGGCGTAGCGTGGGCGCACATTGTCGAAGGGGGCTGTGGTCTCGACGATGGGGGCCAGGGTTGTGCCGACGGTGATGGTGCGCCAGGGCGACGTGCCGGGCAGGGCGAAAGCGGGTTCGACGGTGCCGTTGCCGTTGTTCTCCTCGGGCATGGGGAAGTCGATGGTGTAGAGTCCGTCGCCCTTGTGCTCGCTGAGGTGGGAGGCGCAGTAGCGGCTGTCAACGCCTGTCTCGGAGAGCAGGACCCAGACGTCGGCGGTCTTGAAGAGGCAGGGGAAGGTGTATCCGTGGCCGTACTGCGAGGGTTCGGTCATGGCTGCGTCGGTCTTATAGACTTCTTCGTAACTGGGCTTGGAGCGTTTCCAGCCGGTCATGGCGTCGCTCTGGGGGGTGAGGAAGGTGGTGGTGCCGGCGGGGAAGTTGAAGCCGGTCTCCTCCTTCAGGATGCGTGCGCAGCCGCGTGGCCCCATGCGGCCCATGACATAGCGGAAGGCGACGTCGGTGTTCGACACGCGGAAGTCCACCATGAACTGGCGGTCGCGCTGATTGCGCAGGCCGACGATGAGTTCGTTGGCCACGTAGTGGACGTGCGACGTCTTGGCCCGTGTGAGGTCGTACTGCTGGTCGATTTTCTTCTCTTCCATGCCGAGCAGGGTGACTCCGTCGAACAGGTCGCCAAAGTCGGCTACGAAGCCCAGTGGCGAGGGTTCGAGCACGGTTTTTCCGTCGTACTTCACTGTGTAGGTGGCATGTCCGTCGGCCACCTGCACCTCGTCGCTGAGTATGCCATTGCCTGCAGGCCAAACGCCAGCAGCAAGGCAAGGGTCAGAAATGCTTTTTTCATTGTTCCTGATTTGTTAAGTGAATACCTTAATATATTATATAGTCAATGGCGTGAAAAAGGAATGAGTGTGCAAATATAACACTTTTTCGGCGGAAGCGCAAACAATGGGGCACAAATTGACGGAAGTTTCAAGTGCTTAAAAATCCGTGGGTTGTACGAATGGGGCGTTCGTCGGGTTGGGCACGGGCAGGAAAAATCCACAATATGTTCTACAACATACTTTCAAGGGCCGAATTTTTCGCAAAAAAATGCGTATTTGTATAGATGCAAATTTCACCAACCTAATAACACCCCAAAAAACATGAAAAATTATCAATCTCGTGAGATTAAGAACATTGCCTTGCTTGGCAATGACGGTGCGGGCAAGACTACGCTGACCGAAGCCTTGCTCTATGAGGCTGGCATCATCCAGCGCCGCGGTCGCATCACCCAGAAGAACACTGTCAGCGACTACTTCCCCGTGGAGCAGGAATACGGCTACAGCGTGTTCTCAACCGTCTTCCACACCGAGTGGAACGGCAAGAAACTCAACTTCATCGACTGCCCGGGTTCGGACGACTTCGTCGGTGCCGCCATCACAGCGCTCCACGTGACCGACACAGCTGTCATCCTCATCAACGGCCAGTACGGCCCCGAAGTGGCTACGCAGAACCACTTCCGCATGACCGAAAAACTGCAGAAGCCCGTCATCTTCCTCATCAACCAACTCGACTCGGAGAAGTGCGACTTCCACCAGTCAATCGAACGCCTGCAGGAACTCTACGGACCGAAAGTCGTGCCTGTGCAGTACCCCCTGAACGAAGGTCCCGACTTCAACGCCATGATCGACGTCCTGCTCATGAAGAAATACTCCTGGAAGCCCGAAGGCGGCGCTCCCATCATCGAGGATATCCCCGCCAGCGAAATGGACAAGGCTCTGGAAATGCACCGTGCCCTCGTCGAAGCCGCTGCCGAGAACGATGAAAGCCTCATGGAGAAATTCTTCGAAAGCGAAAGCCTCACCGAGGACGAAATGCGCGAAGGCATCCGCAAGGGCCTCGTCACACGCAGCATCTTCCCCGTCTTCTGCGTCTGCGCCGTCAAGGACATGGGCGTGCGTCGCATGATGGAATTCCTCGGCAACGTCGTTCCCTTCGTCGATGAAATGCCGAAGGTCAAGAACGCTGCCGGCGACGAAGTCGCTGTCGATTCCAACGGTCCCACAGCACTCTACTTCTTCAAGACTGCCACCGAGCCGCACATCGGCGACGTGCAGTATTTCAAGGTAATGAGCGGTAAGGTGCACGAAGGCGACGACATGACCAACACCGACCGCGGCTCGAAGGAACGTCTGACCCAACTCTACGTCTGCGCCGGACAAAACCGCACAAAGGTGGAAGAACTCGTGGCAGGCGACATCGGCTGCACTCTGAAACTGAAGGACGTGCGCACAGGCAACACCCTCGTAGGCAAAGACTGCGACTGGCGCTTCGATTTCGTCAAATATCCCGACCCGAAATACATCCGCAGCATCAAGGCTGAAAACGAAAGCGAGTCGGAAAAGATGATGGCTGCCATCCAGAAGATGAGCCAGGAAGACCCGACATGGGTTCTGGAACAGTCGAAGGAACTGCGTCAGACGCTCATCAAGGGACAAGGCGAATTCCACCTGCGCACCCTGAAGTGGCGTCTCGAAAACAATGCCAAGATCAAGGTCATTTTCGGCGAACCTAAGATTCCCTACCGCGAAACCATCACCAAAGCCGCACGCGCCGACTATCGCCACAAGAAGCAGTCGGGCGGTGCAGGACAGTTCGGTGAAGTTCACCTCATTGTCGAGCCGTATGTTGAGGGCGAACCCGCAAAGACGTCCTACAAGTTCGGCAACCAGGAATTCAAGATTACGCCCAAGGGCGAAGAAGTCATCAACCTCGATTGGGGCGGCAAACTCGTGTTCATCAACTCCGTTGTGGGCGGTGCCATCGACGTAAGTTTCATGCCCGCCATCCTCAAGGGTGTGATGCAACGCATGGAACAAGGTCCTCTGACCGGCAGTTATGCCCGCGACGTCCGCGTCATCGTCTATGACGGAAAGATGCACCCGGTTGACTCGAAGGAAATCGCCTTCATCCTTGCCGGCCGTCACGCCTTCGCCGAAGCCTTCAAGGAAGCCGGCCCGAAACTGCTCGAGCCTATCTACGACGTCGAAGTGCTCACGCCGAGCGACCGTATGGGCGACGTCATGAGCGACCTGCAGGGCCGCCGCGGCATGATCATGGGCTCAGAGAGCGAAAGCGGTTATGACAAACTCATCGCCAAAGTGCCTCTGAAGGAACTCTCGAACTACTCGACCTC
>ONXQ01000032.1 GCA_900321835.1 uncultured Prevotellaceae bacterium | reverse complement strand
TGGTAGCGCCTACGGGAATCGAACCCGTGTTCCATGCGTGAGAGGCATGTGTCCTAGCCGCTAGACGAAAGCGCCGTGTGTTTCGTTTTTGCGGATGCAAAGGTAAGGGATTTTTTTTAGGTTACCAAACTTTTTCAGTTTTATTTGCTGATTTGTCATAAAAAAGTGTTTCGACGGGTCGTCTGCTGTCCTATAAAACTCAAAAAAGAGCGAAATAACGTCTTTTTTGCAGTTGTTCCGACGAATTTCGTGTCTGAACTTTCATCTTTTAACTTTTCTCTTTATCTTTGTGGAAAATATGAAACGCACAAGGATTATGAAACAACTATCACTTTTATGGGTTGCTATCCTGTTGATGGCCGTCATGTCATGCCGACAGGAGGGGAAAAGTTCGGAAGGTACGTCTGCTGAACAGGCGCTGCAGTTTATCACGCTCAGTCAGGAACGTACGTTGCAGTATGAAATTGCCGGCGAATATGCCGATGAAAAACCTTACTACAGCAATGCTCAGGTCGATTTGATCTGGCCGCAACTCATTGCTGGAGATGCGGAACTGGCCGACTTGCAGCAGGCGATGTTGCAGACTTTCTTTGCCGACAGTGTGAGTGCCACGCTCGACGAGGCTGTCGAACGGATGCTTTCGACGCCGCTTGATGTTGTCGCTGCTGAATGCAGCAATATAGAGGTGGTTGATTCGGCCGATGCCGACTGGACGCACATGTCTGCCTCGTCGCTCACGGTGCAGTTGCTGCGTGCCGACAGCCGTCTCATTGTTTTTCAGGGTAAGGTGTACGACTATTTTGCCGGTGCTGCCCATCCCATGACGGCTTGCCTTTATGTCAATTACGATGTCAAGCGTCATCGTGTCATCCGTCTTGACGACGTGATTACCGACCGCGACGCCCTGGCCCGTTTGCTCTCCCGCATCTACACGGACGAACGTTGTGCCTCGAGCACGCATGGATTCAATACGTTTGAGTCGGACGGTGGCTATGACATTCCTGCCACCGACAACTTTTGCATCACGCCCGAAGGTCTTTCGTTCGTGTATCAGCCTTACGAAATTGCTGCGTATGCCGAAGGGGTACAAACCATTCGCGTGTCGTTCTACGAACTGCTTGACGCCCACATCCTGACGGCCCGGTTTCAGGATGTGGAATTCTGAACCCTGTTTGTCAAGCAGTTACTCTACGTCGAGCGTAAATTCTTCGCACAGCCGCTGAAGTGCATCGTTTTCCTCCCTCATCTTCTCAAACTGCTGTCGGGAGGTGAGGTGCTGAGGACGTTCTTCTGGTGTGCGGACAGAAATGTTGATGCGAATGGCGGGTTGGGCAAAAGTGTCCTGAAGTTGCTTTTGCAGTTGAGGCGCATGTCGCTGGAGAAGTTCAGCCACGAGCGGATTGTCGGCCGAAACAAGAAGAGTGGTTTGGTCGGCCTGCAGTTCGGGCATGTTCTGTTCCATTCGGTTGAGCATGGCCGAGTCGTTGGCAAAAAGATTGTGAGCCAGTTGGCGCCAAGCGATGATGATGTTTTCCTGATTGAGGGGCTGCGACGACTGTGGGGCTTGGGCCGGTGCCTCGGAAGGAACAGTCGCAGCCTTTTCCGCTGGTTCAGCCTGAATGGTCTTTCCTTGTGTGGCTGGTTTCTGCCCAGTGGAATGAATGGAGAAACTCTTTGACGCGACAGCAGGTGAGGGTTGTGGCGCAGGTTGTGGCGCAGAATTCGGTTGGGACGGACGAGGTTGCGCAGGTGCGGCGCTCTGAACTTGTGGCGTTGCAGGCGCGGCTGGCTGAGGCTGAGAGGGTGCAGCCTCAGTGGGTTGGAAGACAGGTTTTAGTTTCTTGTTTCCAGAGTGTGTGAGAGAATTTTCCGTAGGGCCAAGCCCAGAGGGATTGCCGTCGGCCTCGCCCGTTGCCATCTGCGTGATTTCAATGAGGGTGAGTTCGACGAGCAGCCGTTTGTTTTGGCTCACACGGTAGTTGAGGTCGCAGTCGGTACACTTGCGGATGGCGGCGTAGAGGAAGAGTGGCTGACAGCGCTGTGCCTGCTGGCTGTAACGCTGACGAACCTCATCGCTCGTTTCGAGCAATTTGACAGTCGCTGCATCACGGCTGACGAGCAGGTTGCGCAGGTGGTTGTTGAGGCCGGCGACGAAATGGCTGCCTTCGAATCCTTTGGAAAGAATTTCGTCGAAGGTGAGCATGATTTCGGGGATTTTGCCGTCGAGGAAGTAATCTACCAACTTGAAGTAGTAGTCATGGTCGAGGACGTTGAGGTCGGCGATGGTCTGCTGATAAGTGATGTTTCCCTGGCAAAACGATGCCACCTGGTCAAAGATGCTGAGAGCGTCGCGCATACCTCCGTCGGCCTTCTGGGCGATGACGTTGAGGGCAGCAGGTTCGTAGGTGATGCCTTCCTGACGGGCCACATTTTCGAGGTGCCCAACGATGTCCTGCACGGTCATGCGGTTGAAGTCGTAAATCTGGCAGCGCGACAGGATGGTAGGCAGCAGTTTGTGCTTTTCGGTAGTGGCGAGGATGAAAATAGCATGAGCGGGAGGTTCTTCGAGTGTCTTCAGAAATGCATTGAAGGCGGCCGTTGAGAGCATGTGAACCTCATCGACGATAAATACCTTGTAACGACCAACCTGCGGCGGAATGTTTACCTGCTCAATCAACTGTCGAATGTCTTCGACGCTGTTGTTCGATGCGGCATCGAGTTCGTGGATGTTGTACGACCGCTGCTCGTTGAAAGCCTTGCAGGACTCACACTCTTCACAGGCATCGCCGTTGGGACGAGGGTTGAGGCAGTTGATGGTTTTGGCAAAGATGCGGGCGCAAGTGGTCTTGCCCACACCGCGCGGCCCGCAGAACAGGTAGGCATGTGCCAGACGTCCCGACTGGATGGAGTTTTTCAGTGTAGTGGTCAGTGCTGACTGTCCGACAACGCTGTCGAACGTCACAGGGCGATATTTGCGTGCAGAAACAATGTAGTTGCTCATGTGATTTTAGATTTCTTCGACGCTGACGATGCCGTGTGTGACGGCATAGATAGTCAGGGCCGATACAGAATGCATGTGTAGTTTGTCGCAGATGTTCTTGCGATGCGTGATGACCGTGGGCAGAGAAATGTGCAGACGGTCGGCTATTTCCTTGTTAATGAATCCGCGTACGACAAGGGCCAGCACTTCGGCTTCACGTTTGCTGATGTCGATGGTGGGGCCAACCACGTCGCGCTCTGCCATGTTGCCATGATGGAACCCGTATCCGTCGGCATTGGCATGGCCGTGCTGATGGAGGCGCAGAATAGACTTGATGAGTCCATGCTCCATTTGTGCCGTGTTCAGCGTGTGGAAATGCTCAAACTGCTTGCTGGTCATGGGCTGCGAAGTGAGCACGATGGTTTGGTGCGGATGCTTGACAAAGAAGTCTGCATGGGCCAGCAGCATCTGTGACGAGACGAAGTAATGGAAGAAGGGTGTAGTCTGCTGTTCGGCGCAGAGTTCATCCATCGACGCAAACACACTCACGTCGACCATGGGGATGATGTCGCAAAGGATGGACTTCAGTCCCATGGCCTCAAGTGTGTTCTGCGAGAGGATAGCGATGCGCGGTACCAAAACGTTCGGACGAAATTAAATGTCAGTTTGTGGCTCAGCCGCAGTGCCGGGCATTTCCTTGCCTGTCAACTTTGCCATGATTTTGGCTTCAAGTTCTTCGGCCAGTTCAGGGTTGTCCTCCATGAGTTTCTTTGTGGCGTCGCGTCCCTGTGCCAGTCGCTGGTCTTCGTATGAGAACCAACTGCCGCTCTTCTTGATAATGCCATACTGAACGCCGAGGTCAACAATCTCGCCGCTCTTGGAGATGCCTTCACCGAACATGATGTCGAACTCTGCCTTGCGGAATGGTGGAGCAACCTTGTTCTTGACAACCTTGACACGCACTTGGTTGCCAATCATCTGGTCGCCGTCTTTCAGTGTGGTGACTTTGCGGATGTCCAGACGGACGGAGGCATAGAACTTCAGTGCGTTGCCGCCTGTCGTGGTTTCGGGGTTACCGAACATCACGCCTATCTTTTCGCGCAACTGGTTGATGAAGATGCACGTTGTGTTGGTCTTGCTGATGTTGGAGGTCAGTTTGCGCAAGGCCTGGCTCATCAGTCGGGCTTGCAGTCCAACTTTGTTGTCGCCCATGTCGCCTTCGATTTCAGCCTTCGGCGTCAGAGCCGCCACCGAGTCGATGACGATGATATCGACGGCCGACGAGCGGATGAGTTGGTCGGCAATCTCCAGTGCCTGTTCACCGTTGTCAGGTTGTGAAATCCAGAGGTTATTGACATCGACACCGAGTTTTTGTGCATAGAAACGGTCGAAGGCGTGCTCAGCGTCGATGAAGGCAGCCGTGCCGCCCTGTTTCTGTGCCTCGGCAATAGCGTGGATGGCCAGCGTCGTCTTACCTGACGATTCGGGACCATAGATTTCGATGATGCGTCCCTTGGGATAGCCGCCGACACCGAGTGCGGCGTTCAGACCGATGGAACCTGTGGGGATGACATCAACATCTTCGATGCGGTCGTCGCCCAGTTTCATGATAGAGCCTTGTCCGAAGGCCTTTTCAATCTTGTCCATGGCAGCCTGCAAGGCTTTCATCTTCTCGCTGCTTGCCGGCTGTGTCTCATTTGCTTTTGCCATAAGTCTTATTTGTTTTATTGATGGTTAATTCATTTTCTATTCCGGAATGTCCGGAAAGTCCGGGAAATTCGGAATATCCGGTCATATTCCTTATAGTTCCAAGTCGCCGTCGAACACCTCATGCCAGGGCAGTCCCTGCGTGTTGAGTTGCTCCATGAAGGGGTCTGGGTCGAAGTCCTCGACATTCCATACGCCCGGGCGTTTCCACAGTCCTTTGAGGAACATCATGGCGCCGATCATGGCAGGCACGCCTGTCGTGTAACTGACGCCCTGCATTCCTGTCTCCTTGTAGGCAGCCTCGTGCGAGCAGTTGTTATAGACATAATAGGTGCGCTCCTTTCCGTCCTTCAAGCCACGGATGCGGCAGCCGATGCTGGTTTCGCCTTCGTAGTTTTCGCCGAGGTCTTGCGGGTTGGGTAGCACAGCCTTGAGGAACTGCAGGGGTACAATCTTAACGCGGACGGTCTTGCCGCTGCCGTCGGCCAACGGAGCCTCGTACTCAATCTCGTCGATGCGGCTCATGCCGAGGTTCTGGATGCAGTCGAGGTAGGTGAGATACTGCTGACCGAAGGTCATCCAGAAGCGTGCACGACGGATGGTCGGATAGTTCTTGACAAGCGACTCCAGTTCCTCGTGGTGCAGGAGGTACGATTCACGCGGACCAATGTTGGGGTAGGTGAGAGGCTGATGGATTTCCAGTGGCTCGGTCTCAATCCATTTCCCGTCTTCGTAGTAGAGGCCTTTCTGCGTGATTTCGCGGATGTTGATTTCGGGGTTGAAGTTGGTGGCGAAAGCCTTGTGGTGGTTGCCGGCGTTGCAATCGACGATGTCGAGATACTGGATTTCGTCGAAGTGATGCTTGGCTGCATACGCCGTGTAGATGCCGCTGACTCCGGGATCGAAGCCGCAGCCCAGGATGGTCGTCAGTCCTGCCTGTTCAAAGCGGTCCTTGAAGGCCCACTGCCAGGAATACTCAAAGTGAGCCTCGTCGCGCGGTTCGTAGTTGGCCGTGTCGAGGTAGTTGACACCAGCCTGCAGACAAGCCTCCATGATGGTCAGGTCCTGATAGGGCAGGGCAAGGTTCATGACGATTTCGGGGCGGAACTCGTTGAACAGTGCCACCAGTTCTTCCACGTTGTCGGCATCGACCTTCGCGGTCGAGAACTTGGGCATAGGTTTTCCTGCGTAGGCCCGTTCGATGGTATCGACCAGACGGATGCACTTCTCTCTTGTGCGGCTGGCAATCATTACTTCCGTAAACACTTCGGGGTTTTGTGCCACTTTGTGTGCGGCGACCGAGGCCACGCCTCCGGCACCGATAATCATTACTTTACCCATTGCTTTTTGTTTTTGTGTCTCCGCGTTTCACTCGTATCTCTCGTATTATTCTGACATCTGAATCATACATTTTAGATAAAATACGAGTAAATCCGTGTGATAAGTGGAAACGTCGTTGAATTGCGTTACAAATTTACTCCATTTCCACGAAATACACAAACAATCCCCCTTGTTTTTCACTTTATTTATCACTTTTGTCAATCCATGACAATACGAAACTGTTAAAGGATGTAAACCCCCTTTTGCACCCTATTTCCTTGCACGTCCAGGGCGTTTGCATTGCTGCCAGTTTCATTTCTTTCAGGGGGATGTAATGATAGAAAGCAGATAGAGACTTGATTCCGAAAGCAACCTTTCGTGCTCAAGTCTCTATCTGCTTTGTGATCCCGAAGGGATTCAAACCCTTGACCTTCAGAACCGGAATCTGACGCTCTATTCAGCTAAGCTACGGGACCAGTAAAATTGTAATTAATAATTATAAGTTCAGTTGAAGATGACGGTCTTGTTTTTGTAGGCGAGGACCTTGCGGTCGATGTGTTTGCTCACGGCGCGCGAGAGGACTATCTTCTCGAGGTCTTTGCCCTTCATGACAAGGTCGGCAGGGGTGTCCTTGTGGGTGATGCGGACAACGTCCTGCTCGATGATGGGGCCTGCGTCGAGTTCGGTGGTGACGTAGTGGCTGGTGGCGCCGATGATTTTCACGCCGCGCTCCCATGCCTGGTGGTAGGGCTTGGCGCCGACGAAGGCGGGGAGGAAGGAGTGGTGGATGTTGATGATGTGGTTGGGGTAAGCCTCGATCATCTGTTCGGAGATGACTTGCATGTAGCGTGCAAGGACGATGAATGTGATGCCGTTGTCGCGCAGCAGTTGCATTTCCTTTTGTTCCTGCTCGGCTTTGTTCTCTTTCGTGATGGGGAACACGTGGTAGGGGATGCCGAACTGGCGTGCCACGGGCTCGAGGTCAGGATGGTTGGAGATGATGAGGGGAATTTCGCAATCCCATTCGCCGGCTGCGTAGCGGGCAAGCATGTCGAAGAGGCAGTGGCTCATCTTGGAGACGAAGATGGCCATGCGTGGCTTGACGTCGGAGAAGTAGAGGCGCAGGAACATGTCGTACTTCTGGGCGTAGAGGGTGGAGAAGTAGTCGAAGATCTTGTCGCGGGGGATGGCGAACGTCTCGATGTCCCACTCCACACGTGCGAAGAACACGTGTTCGATGTGGTCAACGTACTGGTCGAGATAGACGATGTTGCCACCGTTGACGGTGATGAAGTTCGTTATCTCGGCCAGGATGCCCGGTCGGTCGGGGCAGTGGAGCAGGAGTTTTGCTGTGACGCTCATGGGTGCTTCTCGTTCGTTTTGCGGGTGTTCGTTTTTTGAATTCGGCTGCAAAGTTAAGTCTTTTTGCTGAATTATCCCAATGTTTTTCGCTGTTTTTGCCTTTGCCGGCCTATTCTTTGTCTTTGGCCTCGTGTCCGTGGGGTGAGGCATGGGCGACGTAGAGGGCTACGGCCACGAGTACGATGGCCACGGCGAGTTCGAGCAGTTCGACCACGCTGCTGTACTTCAGGGTGAGTGAATGGCGGAAGAGGGAGACGATGAGCACCATGAGGATGACTTTGCCCAGGGCCGACTTGAGGTCGTCGATGCTGGAGATTTGCAGCCAGGTGGGTCGCGAGTCGGTCTTGCGTTCCACGGGGTCTATCTTGTTGATAAACAGTTCGTAGATACCCATGCCGAAGATGATGAGCACCATAGCGAAGAGGTAGAGGTCAACCGATTCGACGAATTTGGCGAGCAGTTCGTCAATCAGGTGTTCGTCGGTCGATGAGAGGGTGGTGCAGAACTGGTACATGCCGTCGACCACGATGATGGACGAGCGGATGAAGATGGCGATGCCGGCGGCGATGGATCCGACGACGGCCAGGATGCTGAGGTAGCGCGACCAGTAGAGGGTCTGCTCGAAGAATTTGGCTGTCTTGCTCTTGTAGTTGAGGGTGTCGGGGAAGTTGATGGACTTCATGCGCAGGTTCTTGAGCAACTGCTCGTCGATGTTGTCCATCTCGCCCTTGTATTGCATACGGGCACGGAGCCACTTGGCTTCGCTCTCCTCGATTTCGCCGGGGCTGTCCTCGTCTTCAAGCAGGTAGGACGTGATGGCTTCGATAAAGAGGTTCTTGAAGCCCGGGTGTTGCTTCTCCTTTGCCACGGTGTCCTTCACTTCAAACAGGAAGTCGGCCTTGCGGCGGTCCATGCCTTCGCCCGAGAAGAGGGCTTCGCGCAGTGTGGCGACGTCGTCGGCCGTGAGTTGGCCGTTGGCGAAGATGTTTTTGCGCAACTGTGTCAGGTTGAGGCTCTCGGTTGTCGTGGGCTGTGGGTTGAGGGTTTGTTCCATTTTTCAGTATTGAGATTGATTTTCAGGTGCAAAGATACGAAATAATCGTTGAAATCGTGCGCTTACCGACAAATATTTGCGGCCCAGTACCAAGAAAATTCCACCGCGTTGGTACAACTGTACCGGCGCAGTGAAACTTTTGTACCGGCGCAGTGGAATTTTTGTACCAGCGCAGTGGTACTGAATCGGCACTGTGCCGTGTGTGCAGACGTGGCAGACAGGGCATTTTCAGACAGTGGAACAGGGCGATTTTTTGACCGTTGCCTTCATTTTTCCCGATTTCACTTTTCATTTCTGATTTATTGTTGTATCTTTGCAGCATCAACCTAATTTGTTTTCGTTCATGATTATTATTGGTATCGGAGGCGGTACGGGTTCGGGCAAGACCACCGTCGTCCGCAAAATCATCGAAAGCCTGCCCGACAACAGTGTGGCCGTCATCCCGCAGGACTCCTACTACAACGACCAGTCGGACCTGCCCCTCGAAGTGCGCAAGCAGACCAACTTCGACCATCCCGACGCCTTCGAGTGGCCGCTGCTGGCCCATCAGATTGAGGAACTGCGCAACGGACACAGCATCGAACAGCCCACCTATTCTTATATCACGTGTACGCGCCTGTCGGAAACTGTGCATGTCGAACCGAAGGACGTCATCATCGTTGAGGGCATCATGGCGCTGTACGACAAGAAGTTGCGCGACCTGATGGACCTGAAAATCTTTGTTGATGCCGGTGCCGACGAACGCCTGCTGCGCGTCATCGTGCGTGACATTGCCGAACGCGGACATCCCCTCGAGATGCTCATCGGAAAATACCGCAACGTGCTCAAGCCCATGCACGACGAATTCATCGAGCCGACCAAGCAGTTTGCCGACATCATCATCCCCAACGGCGGCAACAACGAAAAAGCCATCGCCATGATGCAGATGTATATCCGTGCGGCTTTGGGAATGAAAGAGTAAAAATGCGTTTAATGTGTACGGACACAGCATGAAATTTTGCAAAAATACGTTAAATAACGGCTGTTTTTGTTAAATATTGTTATTTCTGTGTTCGCACACAGCGTTTTTTGAAGCAATGATTTTGCTGTGATTCTAAAAAAGTATAACTTTGCAACGTCAAAACAAAAAAGAACCACTCTCACTTGTTGAGAGCAATGTCAAACTCAAAAAAACAAAAAATTATGTTGCAAGAAAAAGCAGGAAACATTGCTGGTCTGATTTGGAATGCACTGGCAGACGCTAACGAAAGTCAAACGTACAAGCAGATTAAGAAGGCAACCAAACTGACTGAAAAGGATTTCAACCTGGGCCTCGGCTGGTTGCTCCGTGAGGACAAACTCAATGTTGCTGAAACTGGCGACGAGAAGGACCCCTTCACTTACTCTCTGAAGTAATCGAAAAGGTTAACCACCCAATGAATACCCCTGCCGACTACGGTCGGCAGGGGCTTTTTTTGTCCACTTCGTCAGAGCAGGATTTTCCAGTAACTGCTGATGACGCATCGGTGGCGGAACAGGCCGGAAAAATCGTGCAGATAGTCGGCACAGAAACCTGTGACATAGTTCTTCGTCGTCATCATCTCAATCGACATGCCGCCACCCGCTTCGGCATTCCAGCGCCGCGTGTGGTCGGTATAGCAAGCACCGCCGAAGGCACGAAACGCAAGGCGGACATTGAGGCCGAGCGTCGTGCTGTAGCGCAATCCGCCGTCGGCATGGTACTGGCTGAGCGTGAAGGCCGGCGTGGTTACAAGGGTGGGAGAGTCAGCCTTCAATTGCGTCGTCGAAAGGCGAGCCGACACGTCTGCCCCCCATCTGGAATTGAAGAAACAGGAATACTCGAAGCCAGCCGTGTAGGTGGAAGAAGTGCGCCAGTCGCTGTCGTCCAGGCGCAGATGCCGCGACGCGATTTCAGAGCCAGCCAGCAGCGAGAGTGAAGTGGGGCGGTCAAGGAAACGTCCCAGGCGGATGATGTCGCCCTGGTAGAGCCGTGGGCGGTTGATGCCCTCCGCACCGAAGATTTGGTCCGTGATGAAATAGGCAAGGTTAGTCGCGACTATGCCAATACCGGCCCCGGTGAAGATGTCGTTGACGTAGTGGGCATTGTGTCTGAGCCGCAACCATTCGGTCGCTGTGGCTGCCGTATATCCACCCACCGTTATCCACGGACTCAGATGGCCGTACTCACGCTCGAGAATGGCTGCGCTGGCAAAGGCCAGAGCCGTATGACCCGACGGAAATGAATGGTTGTTCTGGCCGTCGGGACGTAATTCATTGGTACATTGTTTCAACAACTCGACCGTTCCGCCCGAAAGCACCAGTGCCAACGCATTGGCTGTCACCATGCGGCGGGTTTTGCTCCGGCTCTCGACGCCCAGTGCCTTCAGCGTCCAGGCAGTGGCAAGCGGAACGGCTGCCACTGCATAGTCCTGCACCTCAAAGTCCTTCTTCGGAAAAAATCCTTCGTGATTGATAAATGAGTGGTTGGTACCCGTCTGAATCAGACCTCGCAGCAGCATGGTGCTTTCGCTGAAGCGGAATCGCATCTCATCGCGCAACAATCGGTCCTCATACCGCGCCACCTCCTTGACCACACGCTGAATCTGCTCGAGGCTGTCCATTGAACGCTCAATCTGCAGCAGGAACAGGCTGTCGTTGCTTTCCTGGCTGTGCATCGGCTGCAAGCCAATGAGAATGAAAAGGAAGATGAGCAGGCTTGTCTTCATGCAATCTCTCCGCTACCGTAACACAGGTGATGATGTTCGTCATAGACGACGCAGAACTGTCCCTGTGCCACACCGTGAATGCGCTCGTCAGCCTGTACGTGCCAACTTCCGTCGCTCTTCTGGCAAATCTTGCCTGCCAGGAACTCGGGGGTGTGGCGAATCTTGAACGTAATTGCGTGGGGCTCAGAAGCATCGGCCCACGGACAGGCTGTAATGAAGTGCAGGGATTCCATGTCGATGTGGTCCTTATAGACGCGGTCGGGATCGTAGCCGTGTGAAACAAAAAGTATGTTTCGTTTCACGTTCTTCTTCACCACAAACCACGGTCCGCCGCCGAATCCGAGTCCCTTGCGTTGACCGATGGTGTAGAACCACAGCCCACGGTGCGTACCTATTTTGTGCCCTGTCTCAATCTCACGTACGTCGCCGGGCTGTTCGCCCAGGTGACGCTTGATGTATTCTCTGAAGTCGATGTCGCCGAGAAAGCAGATTCCCTGGCTGTCGCGACGGCTTGCGTTGAGCAGGCCGGCACGCTCGGCGATGTCGCGGACTTCGTGTTTCCACAGATGCCCGATGGGGAAGATGAGTTTGCTCACTTGCAGTGCATCAATCTGGCAGAGGAAGTCGGTCTGGTCTTTCACTGGGTCTGGGCTGGTGGCAAGCCACGTTTTGCCGTCGATGACGTCGGTGGTGGCATAGTGGCCCGTTGCGGTCTTGTCAAATTCGTGACCTACCACCTCTTCGAAGCATCCGAACTTGATGAGTTTGTTGCACATCACATCGGGATTGGGCGTGAGGCCTTGTCGCGCTTTGTCCATCGTATAGCCGACCACCTTGTCCCAGTATTCTTTGTGCAGGTCGATGATGTCCAGTTTCAGGCCGTAGCGACGTGAGAGCCAGCGGCAGATCTCCACATCCTCCTCCGATGTGCAGTTCCACTCCGTGTCTTTGTCTGGCCCGATTTTGATGTAGAACAGATGGGGATTGAACCCTTGCTCTTTCAGCAGATGTACTGAAACAGCGCTGTCCACGCCACCACTGACCAAGGCTGCAATGTTCATGTTGTCTTTTTATTTCGAAAGTTCGAGCATTCGCTGGATGGGCTTGACCGCCTCTTTGGCGATGGTTTCATCGACGAGGATTTCCGGCCATTCGTGTTTCAGCGTGTTGTAGAGTTTACGCAGTGTGTTGAGGCGCATGTAAGCACATTCGTTGCACTGACAGCCGATGCCTTCGCTTTGTTCGGGCGGTGCAGGCAGGAAAGTCTTGTCGGGGCAACGACGCTGCATCTGGTGCAGGATACCGCTTTCAGTGGCGACGATGAACTCTTGTGCTTCGCTTTCGACGGCATATTTCAGCAGGCCGGCCGTCGAACCGATGACGTCGGCCAACTGCTGGATGGGTGCAGGGCATTCGGGGTGTACCAGCACTTTGGCTTCGGGGTGTTCGCGCTTGAGTTGAAGGATGCCTTCGAGCGAGAACTGGCCGTGTACGTGGCAGCCTCCGTTCCAGAGCAGCATCTGCCGTCCTGTCACGCTGTTGATGTAGTTGCCCAGGTTCTTGTCGGGGCCGAAGATGAGTTTTTCGTCCTTCGGAAAGGTGTCAACCACTTTCTTGGCGTTTGAACTTGTCACAACGACGTCGGTCAGCGCCTTCACCGCTGCCGTTGTGTTCACGTAACTCACCACCTTGTATCCAGGATGCTCGTCGATGAATGCTTTCAGGTCTTTGGCGTCGCAGGAGTCGGCCAGCGAGCAGCCGGCATTGAGGTCGCACACCAGCACCTTCTTCTCTGGGCAGAGAATTTTGCAGGTCTCGCCCATGAAGTGGACGCCGCACATGACGATGATGTCGGCGTCGGTCTTGGCTGCCTGCTGGGCCAGTGCCAGCGAGTCGCCGACAAAGTCGGCCACGTCCTGCACGGCTCCTTCGGTGTAGTAGTGAGCCAGCACCACAGCGTTTTTCTGTTTGCACATCCGGCGGATTTCCTTTGCCAGGTCGATGTTCTCGTCGATGGGTTCATCGACATATCCTTTTGCTTTCCAGTCGTTTTTCATATATCTGAAGATGATTAGTGGTTCACTTCGTCGAGTGTCACCAGTTTGTTGACGATGGCGTAGATGGTGATGCCCGCCGACGTGTGGATGGACAGTTTGCGGGCAATGTTGCGGCGGTGTGTGGTCACGGTGTTGATGCTCAGGCACAACTTGTCGGCAATCTCCTTGTTGGCCATGCCTTTTGCCACGCAAACCACGATTTCGCGTTCGCGTTCCGAGAGTTGTTCGTTGCCCAATGTGCTGGTGGCCACCTCTTCCGTCCGTGTCTTGCGCAGATTGGTCATGTGAGCCAGTTTGCGCACGGCAGGCACGAAGATGTTGTCCTCCACGAGACAGTGTATTTCCAGGTCTTCCTGTGTGCGGTACAGTTCGGTAATCACGGCGTTCAGGTCGTAGTCGGTGCCCTGCTGCGGATAGTATTGGATGAACAGGTTTTTCAGTTCCTTCAGTTTGCTCTCGATGCTCTCGTGGTGCTTCGACAGCAGGTGGTGACTGTTGTCGCTCAGCACGGCGTCGCGCCCTTCGAGCAGTGCCTCCACATAGGTGAAAGTCACTTCCTCTTCATAATCCATGTGACGACACACCTCTTCGACATATTCGTCGTAGAACTTTAGTACGAGGAAGGCCACCTCGTTGCGCACCGAGCAGTCGATGGCGTTGAGCATGTTGCGCCGCAGCGTCGGGAACTGGTATTCGATGAAGTAGCGGTGGGTTTCGCGCAAGTAGTTGAGCAGCGAACAGACATTCAGGCCGCTCACGTTTGTCGGTGCCTGTGTGCCGCCTTCTTTCACAAAGTTGATGACGGCGATGAAGGTGTCGTCGTCGATGCCGCACTGTGAGCAAACTTCCTGGATGGTCCTCTCGCCGAAGCCCAGGGAGATGCCGAAGCGGCTCATCACCTGCAGCAGTCGGTAGTCGTTGGCCAGGACGAAACTCACCTTGTCAGTAGTCTTGTAGTTTCCAGCCATAGTAATATGATTCAATCTAACCTGCAAAGTTACGAAAAAAAATAATAATTAAAAATTAATAATTAAAAATGAAAAGTGAACAACGGAAAAACACAGAAAAAAATGGAAACAAACGGATTTTTTTGCGAGTTTTTTCTTGATTTTCCGACTCTGTCCGTGGCAAATGGCAGCGGGCTTTGGCTGGACGGAATGTATGCAGTGGAGCAGCCGAAGTACCACCGCACTGAAATTTTTGTTTCACCGCAGTGGTACAGTTGTACCAACGCAGTGGTACTTTTTTGGTACTGTGCCGCCTGAATAAAAATC
>ONXQ01000081.1 GCA_900321835.1 uncultured Prevotellaceae bacterium | reverse complement strand
AAAAAATCCCGCTCTTTCGTGAGCGGGATTCTATGGTGGTTTTAAGCATGTTCCTTACCTATATATACACGACATCCCGCTCTACTTTTTGGTAAAGTAAAAGTAAAAATAGGAATATGTGCCAAAGAAGGTATTCATACGTTCTCTTTCGATTTCGCTGCAAAGGTAGCATTTTTCCACTATACAGCCAACAAATACAACGATTTTTTTAGAAAAAACTTAGATTTGCTTACAATTTTACGGATAATTGGTACGGATTGAGAACGTTGTAGGCGTTGCGCATGTATTCCTCCATATCAATGCCTTCGCCCTGACGGAGCGCCTCGGCATCGTCGGGACTGACGCCCAGTTGCTCGATGGCTTCGGCGATGACGGCTTCGGCCTCGTCCGTGCGGCCCGACTCTCTGTGGAGTTTCGACAGTTCGAGGTAGGCCGTGGCGAGGAAGGGATTGAGGTCGATGGTCTGGCGATAGAGGGCGGCTGCCTCGTCGGTGTGTCCCTGAGCCGCCGCAACCTGTGCCTTGAGCAGAAGCACGTCGTCGCTCACGTCGTCGCCGCTGTCCTGCATCAGGCAGTCGAGGTCGGCCTCGGCCTCGTCGAGACGCCCCAGCGACTTCAGCACTTCGGCACGCAGGAGCCGGGCTTCGTTGAAGTCTTCCTTCGCGCCGAGGGCCTGATCGAGGTGGGCGAGTGCTGCGGCTGCATCGTCCTGCACCTTTGCCAGCCGGGCCAGCAGATAGTGGGGCGATGCCAACTGGTCGTTGATGTCGAGGGCACGCTGGCACGCCTGCTGCATCGTGTCGTACTGCTCGAGTTGGAAACGCAGGTCGGCCTCGGCCAGCGGGTAGGCCGCATTGTCGGGGGCCATGTCGGACAGCCGGTGATACTCGTCGGCAGCAGCCTCGAGGTCGTCCTTCTGCGAGTAGGCCAGTGCGAGGCGGTAGCGTGTCTCCTCGTCGTCGCGGATGTCGAGGGCACGTGTGAGACAGGCGATGGCGTAGTCGGTCTTGCCGATGCGCAGGGCCTGCATGGCGTCGTAGGTGAGCACCTCGAAGTTGTATTGCTCCTTTTGTTCTTCGCGTTCGTCAGCGGTCTCTTCTTTTCCGCCGAACAGTGTCTTGAAAAATCCCATATTCTGATTGTGTGTAAAGAGTTGGTGTCTTGTTTGAAAATGCTCCGCAGTTGAAATAAATTTCGTCCGCAGATGAAATAAATTTCGTCCGCAGTCCATTTTTATTTCGTCTGCGGACGAAATTCAGACAGACTGTGGACGGTTTTCAACCTCACTGCGAACTGGCGAGCCGTATGCGGCTGCGCTGCGTCTCGACTTCTTCCTCGTCCAGCATCTGGTGGAGCACCTCGTCGAGAAGCGACTGGTTGAGGTTGAGCGACTTGAGTTCGGTGAGCGGATGCCAGTTGTGGTCGGCCAGTAATTGTGTGACGGCCTTGCGCACGTCGTCTTGTTGAGGCTCCTGACAGGTCCGCTTCTTTTTGGAAAGACACACGTCGCACTGCCCGCAGTCGTCCTCGGCAGTTTCGCCGAAGTAGTCGAGCAACATGCGGCTGCGGCAGGTGTCGTGGTTGGTCACATAGTCGATGATGTGGCTGATGCGCTCCTCGTAATCGCGCTTGCGGTCGTCGTACACCTGTGCCGAGAGGTACAGGCGCTCGGTCTCGATGCGAGGCTGACGGAACGTGATGGTGGGCTGGTTGTTGTGCGGAATGTAGTCGATGACGCGCTGACCGGCCAGCGACTTGAGCATCTGGTAGATGAGTTCGGGTGAAAGGCCCGTCAGGTGCGACAGGTGCATCTCGTCAATCAGCACAAAGCCGGCGAAGATGCCGGTGTAGGTGCGGAGCATGGTCTCCATGAGCCGCTCCATCTGTTCGCCGCCCTCGTGGAGGCGGTACAGTTGTTCCTTCGACACGATGAACTGCACCTGCGACTTCTGGTCGTTGTCCGTCCGGTATTCGATGTATCCGGCGTTGTTGAGCAGTCGGAGCGCACTGTCGGTCTGGACGGGAAACTGACGGAAGATGGCACAGAACTTTTCGATGCTGAAGAGGTGGGTGCGACCTGCTCCCTCGTCGATGCCAATCTGGTAGAAAAAGCAGATGTTCTCGTAGGTCTGGCGGATGTAGTCGGGCGCAGGGTAGTTCTGGACCACACGGTTACGGAGCGTGGTGACGTCGTTGGGGTTGTAGAGGAGGACTGCGTAGGATGTCCGTCCGTCGCGCCCAGCACGTCCCGCCTCTTGGAAGTAGGCTTCGATGGAGTCGGGCATACTGTAGTGGATGACCAGCCGTACGTCGGCCTTGTCGATGCCCATGCCGAAGGCGTTGGTCGCAACCATCACGCGGCAGCGGCCCTTTGTCCAGTTCGTCTGACGCAAGTCGCGCTCGGCATCGGTCAGACCGGCGTGGTAGTTCTCGGCCGTCAGACCCTCGCTTTCGAGGTACTTGCACAGTTCCGACGTCAGTTGCCGGTTGCGGACATACACGATGGCGCTGCCCTGCGGAACGCTCTTGAGGATGTGGACAATCTCCGCCTCCTTGTTCATCGTTTCGCGGACGACGTAAATGAGGTTCTTACGCTCGAAACTCATGGAGCATACATTCTTCTCCTTGAATTCCAAGCGCTCCTGAATGTCGTCCACAACGCGCGGCGTAGCCGTTGCCGTCAGGGCGAGCAGGGGAACAGGGTAGGGAATGAGGTGGCGCAGAGTGGCGATTTGCAGATAGGACGGACGAAAATCATATCCCCACTGGCTCACGCAGTGGGCTTCATCGACGCAAATCATGCACAGGTTGCGCATGTACTGGAGTTTGGCGCGGAAGAGGTCGCTCTCCAGTCGCTCGGGCGAGACGTAGAGGAACTTATAGTCGCCGAGGATGCAGTTGTCCAGCACGCGGAGAATGTCGTCGTGCATCATGCCGGCGTGCACCGTGTCGGCCTTGATGCCGCGTGCCTTCAGTTGGCGCACTTGGTCCTTCATCAGGGCGATGAGCGGCGTGACCACAAGGCAAAGCCCTTCCTGTGCCAGCGTCGGCACCTGAAAACACAGCGACTTGCCCCCTCCCGTGGGCATCAGGCCGAGGGTGTCGCGTCCCTGGCCTATGCTCTCGATGATGTCCTGCTGAATGCCGCGAAAGGATTCGTAGCCGAAGACTTCGTGGAGGATGGCAAGATACTTATTCACGGGGTCGGATGTCCTCGATTTGCAACTGCACTTCGCCGCGCTTGTGGGTGTTCTCCTCGACGGTATAGACAATGTCGAAGGCGCGCTTGGTCTTGATATAGCGTGCTTCGCTGCTTTGTCCGAAGGCGATGCCGTTCATGACATTGTTCGAGTTGCTATCTACAAGTTCGAGTTTGATGTGCTCCTGATTGCGGCCCACGACTTTGCTGGTGCCGTAGTCATAGACTTGGTGTGTGCAGAAGACGGGTTTGCGGTTGTCGGGTCCGTAGGGACGCATCCGCTTGAGTTCCGACTGGAACTTGCGGTTGATTTCGCGGAAGGAAATCACGGCGTCGATGTCGATGCTCGGGCTGGTCTGCTCTTCGTTGATGTGCTGGGCGGCGTAGGCCTCGAAACGTTCCTTGAAGGCTTCGACGTTGGCCACGGGCAGCGAGAGTCCGGCGGCATAGGTGTGTCCGCCGAAGTTGTCGAGCAAGTCCTGGCACGACTGCACCGCCTTATAGACGTCGAAACCGCTGACCGAGCGGGCCGAGCCTGTGACCGAGTCGCCGGTGCGGGTCAGCACGACGGCTGGGCGGAAGAAGGTTTCCGTCAGGCGTGAGGCCACGATGCCGATGACGCCCTTGTGCCAGTCGGCGTTGTAGATGACGATGGACGAACGCTGTTCGAGGCCTTCCATGTGGCTGACGAGTTCTGTAGCCTCTTCGGTCATGCGTTTGTCGAGTTCCTTGCGTTCGTCGTTGTACTGGTTGATCTGTTCGGCCAGTTCCATCGCGCGCTGCGGATTGTGTTCGACGAGCAGGCTGACCGACTCACGGCCGTCTTGCATACGTCCCGAGGCGTTGATGCGGGGGCCGATCTTGAAGATAATGTCGTTCATCGTGATGTCGCGTCCACTCATGCCGCAGGTGTCGATGACGGCTTTCAGGCCCACACTGGGGTTCTGGCTCAGTTGGCGCAGCCCGTGGTAGGCGAGGATGCGGTTTTCGCCCATGATGGGCACGATGTCGGCGGCGATGCTCACCGCCACGAGGTCGAGCAGGGGGATGAGTTTGCTGAAGGCGATGCCGTTGCTGATGGCAAAGGCCTGCATGAACTTGAATCCGACGCCGCAGCCCGACAGGTCGAGGTCGGGATAGGTGTTGTCGCGGCGCTTGGCATTGAGCACAGCCACGGCTGGCGGCAGTTGGTCGTCGGGCACGTGGTGGTCGCAGATGATGAAGTCGATGCCCAGGCTTTTGGCATAGGCAATTTCATCGACCGCCTTGATGCCGCAGTCGAGCACGATGATGAGGCGCACGCCCGTGTCATGGGCATAGTCGATGCCCTGACGCGACACGCCGTAACCCTCTTCGTCGCGGTTGGGAATGTAGTAGTCGATGTTGGAGTAATACTGCTGCAGCAGCCGATAGACCAGTGCCACAGCCGTGCATCCGTCCACGTCGTAGTCGCCATAGACCATGATGCGCTCCTTGCGTCCCATCGCCGCGTTGAGACGTTCGACGGCCACGTCCATGTCGCGCATGAGGAAGGGGTCGTGTAGCGACTGCAGTTGTGGGCGGAAGAAGGCACGCACGTCGTCGGCCGTCTTCAGTCCGCGCTGCAGGAGCATCTGGGCAATGGCCGGGCTGACGTTGGCCTCAGCCGCCAGGCGAGCCGCAGCCTCCTTCTGCTCGGGTGTCGGAGCCTCGTAGTTCCATTTGTAGTTCATCGTATGTTGTCATTTTGTTATAGCCTTGAAAGTTGTGTTCAGTAGTCAACAGCACATATTACACCAATTTACAATGCAAAGATACGAATTTTAATTCAAAATGCGCAATGATTTGCGAAAAAAACAGCCGAACCGCTTCACTTTGCCAGGCACGGCGCATGGTTTTTCGGTCGGCAGAGGCCTGCATGGAGATGTGTGGCTACCGAAAGATTCTTACCGTACGCGCGTGTAAGGTCTGAGCGCTCGGAAATTTTCTTCCGAGCGCTCAGACGAAAACGTCCGAGCGCTCAGACGTTTTCGTCCGAGCGCTCGGAGGTTCAGAAAAAGTGTAGTTTTTCAGCCAATGATTTTCGCTCTCCCCTCGGCGAAATGATGAATGAATAATGGAAGTGAGGCTTGGGGGAAGGAAGGTCAGTAGGCCTCCGACTCGTGGTCCTGCACCTCGGCGTGCGTGAGGCGCTTCTGGTCCATCTTGCGCCAGGCGTACCAGATGTAGGCGAGGACAAACGGTACGAGCAGCGAGACGTAGAACATCGTGCGCAGGGTGAACTCACTGCTGCACGAGTTCTGCATCGTCAGCGACGACTGCAGGTCGGCGTTCGACGGATAGTAGCACGTGTTGAAATAGGCGGTCGTGAGCAGCAGGCTGACCACCACCATCACAGTGCCGATGCCGGCCAGCCAGATGCCGCCGCGGAACGCAGTGCCGTCCTTCGACTTCCAGCCATAAGTGCCGACGACGCCCAGCAGCACGGCGATGACACCCAGCAGGAACATCGCCAACATGGGCACCGAACCGAATAGGTTGTGGAAGTATTTCTCAGGTTCCATCGACACGATGCCCGTCGCCGAGTCGTAGGCAAATCCGTCCTTCGTCATGATGTGGAAGAAGAAGGCGAGGAACAGGACGAGGAACACGGCCGTGTTCTTCCACAGCGCACTGAGATTGCGTCGTGCCAGCACGGCATCTTCAATGTTGTTGTAGGTGTAGAGGTTGCCGAGCAGGCGTGCAAGGAACAGGACGGCCAGGCCGAACACGACGTTCCACACGTCGAGCAGCGCGTCGAGGCCGTGCGAGGCGTTGGCCCACCGCGAGACAATCGGAGTCGCTTCGTTGATGATGTTGTCACGTTCGACGATGAAGTTGCTGCCAGTGAAGAAAGTGGCTACGGCGCCGCCCAGCAGCACAGGCCCCAGGATGCCGTTCAGGACGAGGAACACTTGGAAGGTCTTTGTGCCGAGCAGGTTGCCGAGTTTGTTCTGAAATTCATAACTGACGGCCTGCAGCACAAACGAGAACAGGATGAGCATCCACAGCCAGTAGGCACCGCCGAAACTCGTCGAGTAGAACAGCGGATAGGAGGCAAAGAACGCGCCGCCGAAGGTGACGAGCGTGGTGAACGTGAACTCCCATTTGCGGCCCGTCGAATTGATGAGCAGACGGCGTTCGTCAGCCGTCTTTCCCAACTCAAAAATCTGAGAATTAGCGCCTTGAACGAACATCAAAAATACGAGCAACGCTGCCAATAGGGCTACGACAAAGCACCAGTAATGTTGAAGAAATTCGTATGTCATCATGATTGTTTAGTGTTTAGAGTTTCGTGTTTAGAGATTCGGCCCCCGCTTGATTTGCTTGCACATGATGCTGATCTCGACCGCCAACATCGTGGTGAAGAGCACGAGGAAGAGGAAGAACGTAATCATCACGCTCGACGTCGGCAGGGCACTCACACCTACCCACGTGGGCAGCATGTCCTGAATCGTCCACGGCTGACGGCCAAACTCGGCCACGAGCCATCCGCTTTCGCTCACGATGTAGGCCACCGGTATGCACCACAGGGCAGCATGGAGCAGCCAGCGAGGGATAGCCTCACCCCCGGCCTCTCTCCGAGTGGAGAGGGGAGTGGTAACCTTCCCCAATGTAAATATATATTTGGTCTTGAACCAGAAAGTCTTTATCAAATGACGGAAGCGACTACTCCCCTCTCCACTCGGAGAGGGGTTGGGGGTGAGGCTGTAAAGGACAACCATAAACAGCAGGATGAACAAGCAACCACCGCCGACCATGATGCGGAACGCCCAGAAGCAGACAGGGATGAAGGGGACGACCTGCTCCGGTTCATCGACGTAGGCATAGCCCATCCACGGCATGTTTTCCTGGAATTCCGACGACAGGATTTCCAGTTCCTGCTCGCGTCCGTCGCGCTTGGCCTCGCGATAGGCTCGCATCGCCGTGATGGCAGCGTTGCCACGCGTGATTTTCTCGCTGAGCGGTATTTCCGTCTCGCCATTCTCCTTTTCGTAACCGTTGATAATGTCGTTGATGCCCGGAACGTAGCCGTGAAAATCGTTGGTTGCGAGGAACGACAGCGCATAGGGCACTGCCAGCCGCGCCGGAGCCTCTTCCTCGTTCTGCCAGTCAGGCTGCTGGAAGGGATTGACCGCCGCAAAGACCGTGAGCGACTGGTCCTTTCCGCCGTTGTAGAGGGCCTCCATCGCAGCCAGTTTCATCGGTTGCGTCTGGCCGACGGTGTAGGCCGAGTGGTGACCCGTCGCAGCCGCCAGTACAGAGGCCACCAGACCGACGATGGCACCGATGCACATGCTCTTGCGGGCAAACTCGACATCGCGCTTTTTCAGCAGATACCATGCCGAAACGCCGACCGTGAACACCGCACCGAGCACCCATGCCGAGATGACCGTGTGGCAGAACTTGTCGATGGCCACCGGCGAAAGGGCCACATCGACGAACGACACCATCTCGTTGCGCATGGTGTCGAGGTTAAATTCCTGTCCTACAGGATACTGCATCCAGGAGTTCGCCACCAGAATCCACCAGGCCGAGATGGTCGCTCCGAGACCTGTGAGCCAGGTCGAAGCCAGGTGGAATCCGCGCGACACCTTTTTCCAGCCGAAGAACATCACGGCCACGAAGGTGCTCTCCATGAAGAACGCCACGATGCCCTCGATGGCCAGCGGAGCGCCGAACACATCGCCCACGAGGAAGGAATAGTTCGACCAGTTGGTGCCGAACTCAAACTCCAGGATGATGCCCGTGGCGACGCCCATCGCGAAGTTGATGCCGAACAGCCGCTGCCAGAACTGCGCCGTCTGTTTCCAGAAGTCGCGCCCCGTGCGGTAGTAGATGGTCTCCATGATGCCCATGATGACGGCAAGACCGAGCGTCAGAGGCACGAACAGCCAGTGGTAGATGGCAGTGAGTGCAAACTGGGCCCGCGACCAATCGACCATGCTGCTGTCGATAGTGAAAAGTTCGTTTTCCATGTGTATTTATCTGTTTAATAGTTCGTTGCTCACGTAGTCGGCTTCCTGTCCCTCGGCATGTGTCTTCAGGAAATTCGGGAAGAAGAACACCTTCAGCACCACGAAGATGACGAACAACTTCACCAGTATGACCAGCCAGAGCGTACGCCCCAGCGTCATGCTGCGGAAACCGTCGTAGTAGAGGTCCCAGGCTCTATGCCAGAAACTGCGGTGCTTCATGGTTGTTTGTATTGCTTAACTGCTTAAATGCATTTCTTCATCTGCTCCCAGGCGATTTCGGTGTGCATGACAGGCATTT
>ONXQ01000031.1 GCA_900321835.1 uncultured Prevotellaceae bacterium | reverse complement strand
CTGAAGAACCTGTTCAAGATGGTCTATGCCCGCGACCTCGACCACTACCGCTACACCGCCCGCAGCCGCTACCGCCGTCTGCTCGAACGCTGTCCGCAGGTGGTGCAGATGCTCTCGCTGAAGGACATCGCCTCGTTCCTCAACATCACGCCCAGCTATCTGAGCACACTCCGCAAGGGGCTCACCTTCGGCAAAGAGAAATAACACACCTTTTTGGCTCAAATCATCACGGTCTAGTTTTAGAGTTGCACCCTCGGCGACCTGTTTTCGGGCTTCGCCGAGTCGTTTTTTACGCCTTTTTTTGTTATTTTGTAGGCAAAAAACTGCAAAATCATGAGCGTATGAAACAAAAAACACATTATTCTGAGGCCCTGGCCTATCTGCGCGACTACTGTCTGCGCCATGGCAGGCTCATGCACTTCTCGCATGGCGACATCTTTGAGACTGAAGGAGCCGCTGCCCGTCTCTTTGGTTACATTGAGAGCGGCAGTTTCCATTACCTTGTCCGTAACTACGAGGGTGGCGAGAGCACCGTCGAGACCGTCACTGCGGGCGACCTTGTGGGCTGCTATCCCTACTGTCTCGATGGCGACCCGGCCCCCGTCACCATCCGTGCCGACAAGCCCTGCACCGTCCGTCTGGTCAGTGGTCAGCAACTCAACCAGCATTTCCTTCAGAGCAAGAAGGCCGCCCAGATGGCGCTTCAGTTCCTGAACTACCGCTTCGCCCAGCTCCATCAGCACCGTCGCCAGTATTATTTCACCCATCAAATAAAAGAAGAATAACAATGAAAAGACAAATCATCACCATCATTATCGCCCTCACCGCCACGTCGGCATGGGCACAGAGAGAAGTAAACATCATGGGCGACGTGAAGGACGGATTCCTGAAAACTCCGCTGACCGACGCAAAGGTAACTATATGTAGGGCCGACAGCAGCGTGCTGGTGGATTCGGCGGCTATGTTCACGGCATATAACCGCGACCTGAAACCGCTGTTTGCCAAATACTCGGAAAAGGTGACGACCGACGCCAAAGTGCTGTTGGTTCACGCCCAGCTGAAGGGCTACGACGACGTGTGGCAGCGGGTGAGCATCGCGGAACAGACTGAGGTGGAGGTGCCGACGATAGAGATGCGCAAGATGCGGGAGATGGAACTGGGCGAGGTGGTGGTGAAGGCCACGCGCGTAAAAATGTTCTACCGGGGCGACACGCTGGTATATGATGCCACGGCATTCAAACTGCCCGACGGCTCGATGCTCGACGCGCTGATACGCCAGATGCCGGGCGTGACGCTGAACGATGCGGGCGAGATATTCGTCAATGGGCGCAAGGTGGACGAGCTGCTGCTCGGCTCGCGCTCGTTCATGCGGGGCAACAAGCAGGTGCTGATGGAAAACCTGCCTTACTACACGGTGAAGGACATCAAGGTCTATGACAAGCAGTCGGACAAGAGCAAGGCACTGGGCTATGACGTGGACCCGAAGAAGTATGTGATGGACGTGAACCTGAAACAGGAGTATCAGCGCGGCTACATCGCCAATGTGGAGGGTGCCGTGGGAACGGAGGACAGATGGCTGGCCCGTGCCTTTGCTCTCGGCTTCAGCGACCATTACCGCTTTACGTTATTAGGAAACCTGAACAATGTGAACGAGACGCGCCACATTGGCGAATCGGGCCACTGGACACCAGCCACGATGCCTAAGAACCTGCTCACGACAAGGAGCGTGGCGGGGGAGATGGACTACCATGCCAAGGAAGACAAGGTGAAGAACAACCTGACGGCCTCGTACACCTCGACAACAGACATCAGCGAATCGAGGAGCCGCTATGAGCAATTCCTGCAAGGGCTTACGCCCACGTCGCTGACAGAGAGTTTCAACTGCACGGGCAACAGGACTTGGAATGCACGGGATGCGTTCACGCTGACGAAGCCCTTTTATCTGTATGCTGTGGCCGACTTCCGCTATTCCAAGAATCACGGCGCGTTCAGTTCCATGTTCGACCAGTGGAACGACACGCTGACGGCCTCGCAGCTGGGCCGTGGCTTCAACGAAGGGACGGCATGGAGCGGAAGCATGGAGGCGCAGGGCGCATTCAACGTCGGCAAGAACCAGAAGCATATCGACTTCTACGTCAAGGCAGAACACAGTGAAAACGAGTCGGAATCGGCCATGAGATACAGCACACGACAATATGTGACCCCTCAGCAGACCACTCGGCACAACGTGGATGACATCAGCAATCGCACGACATGGGGCATGGCATCATTGAATTACGGTATGCAGCTGTTCAAGGGCGTGGACATGGGCTTGGGCGAAAGCTTCAACCTGATGCGCATCGATGCCCACGATTACCTGTTCCATCCCGATACACTGCTGTTGGCCTCTCAGATAGACGCATTGACGGCCATCACAGACATTAACAACTCATACGACAGCCGGACGAACGTGGCCGAGAACACGGTCGGCATCTCGTTTTCAGGCAAAGGGAAATACAAGATGGCTCCCAACAGTCCGTTCACCATCAACTATCAGCGATGGAACGTGGGCATCAGCGTCCCCATACGCCATGAGTCGCTCGACTATCAGCGGGGTCGACTCGACACGCTGGCACGACAGAACACGCTGTTCGTGAATACCTCGGCATCTTTCAGACACGCCTCGGAAGACGGCAAGCATGATTTCAGAGTACACGCCAGCCACAAACGCAGCGCTCCTAATCTCTCCGACCGTATCACCTATCACGACGACAGCCAGCCGCTCATCGTCAAACTGGGCAATCCTGACCTGAAGAGCTTCGTCACCTCCAACGTCGGCATAGACTATTCGAACAAGGCCGGAAAGAACCAGCAGCAATGGCATGTGGGGACATCCGCTGACATCTACCATCGGCAGACGGCGCAGTCGGCAAGCTACGACCCCACAAGCGGTGTCTATACCTATCAGCCCATGAACGTGAAGGGGGCTTATCGGCTGAATGCGAAGTTCGATATCAGCCGTGCCATCGACAAGAACCGCTACTGGACGTGGCAGACCAACGCCGATGCGGGCTATCATCACTCCATAGACCACGCCATGCTCGTAGGTATGACGGCGAGCGAGGAGAACGTGGTCAACACCCTGACCCTGCACGACAACGCCTACATACAATTTAATAAAGGTGCGCTGAACATCCGCGCCACGGGCGACATCCGCTGGCGGCACTCCGAGGGAAAGATGTATGATTTTGAGACACTGAACGCTACCGACTTCCAGTACGGCCTCTCCGCCCGCTACACCCTGCCGCGCATCAACACCACGCTTTCAGCCGACGGCAACATGTACTCGCGTCGCGGCTATGGCAGCAGCGAACTGAACACCGACGACTTCGTGCTGAACGCCTCCGTCAGCCAGCCGTTCCTAAAAGGCAAACTCATCGCCCGCATCGAAGCCTTCGACCTGCTGCACCAACTCAGCAATACGCAGTACTCCGTGAACGCCCAAGGCCGCACCGAGACATGGTACCGCTCCCTGCCGCACTACGTCATGGCGCATTTAGTGTATCACTGGAACAAGAATCCGAAGAAGAAGTAACTAAATATGAGAAGACCCATCATCACCCTTATCTTCGTCCTTGCTACAGCGACGACATGGGCACAAGAAACCGTCACCCTGACCGGCCAGATTAAGAATGCCTTCACCCGCCAGGCAATACCCGATGTGACGGTGACGCTGATGCGTGCCGACAGCACCATTATCGAAGATTCGCTGATGGCCATGGCACTCGACGGCTACACCATTTGGGTGAAGCGAGACATGCCCCGTGTGCCGCAACAGCTGATTATAAGGGTAACGCATCCCGAGTTCGAGACGGCCTACCTGTCATACCACTTGAAGAACATCGGTCGCAACCGACAGATAGACCTGCCCGTTATCCTGATGGAAAGGAAGACGTGGAAAGAGCTTACGCTGAACGAGGTCGTTATACGTCCGACCAAAATCAAGATGGTGCAACGCGGCGATACCATTGTCTATGATGCCACGGCGTTCAACCTACCGGAAGGCTCGATGCTCGACGACCTTGTGCGCGAACTGCCGGGTGCTGAGCTGAAACCTAATGGGGAGATATTTGTCAATGGCAAGAAGGTGGACTACTTGATGCTCAACAGCCGCGAGTTCTTCCGTGGAAACAATCAGGTGATGCTCCGCAACCTGCCTTACTACACGGTGAAGGACATCAAGGTGTACAACCGCACAACCGACTTGTCGGCATTTCTTGGGAGAGAAGCGGAGAACAAGGAGTATGTGATGGATGTACAACTGAAGAAGTCATACCGGCAAGGCTACTTCGGCAATGTGGAGGCGGGCTACGGCACCCACGACCGCTACTTGGGTCGTGCCTTTGCGCTCCGGTTCACCGACAATTCGCGAATCACGCTGTATGGCAACACGAACAACACCAACGACACGAGCAGTCCAGTCGGTGACGGTCAATGGGGAGGTGCATCGGACTTGAATGGTGAGAAGAAGCAGAACATGGCAGGCGGTGAAGTGTTCTGGGAAAGTCCTGACAGGACGTTCCGCAACGGTCTTAGAGCCAAGGTGGAGGACACAGGCACCGACATGGAATCAAGGACTACGGCGCAGACTTTCCTTGCTAATGGCAGCACAAGTTTCTCACGTTCGCAAAGCATGTCCGACACGAAAGAGACAAATGTGAGTGTCTATGACTACTGGCAGGTGACGAAGAAATGGTGGGTCTCTGGCGACATTTCGTATGACCACAGCAGCAGACATGGCAACGCATCGTCCACTTATGCGTCATCGCTCACCGACATCACGCTGCCCGACACCCTGTCTTACCGTTCGTCGGAGCAGTATAGAGAGGGACGCAACAATGAGTTGGTGCTGTCGGCCGATGCCACCCGCAAACTAGCATGGGGCGACGAAGTGACCTTCGAGGCAAAATACAAGTATGCCTCTGCCGAGCATGAACTGTTTGGCAGAAACATGACGTCGCAAAGGCTCCAAAACCCACCCGTTGACTACCGCCACGAATATGACAAGGCCAACTCGCAGGAGAACTACTACGGCCTGAAAGTGAAATACACCGTACCCTTCCTCAAAGGCCCTGCCGTATCGCTCACATATAATCCCACGCATAGGCGTGTATCTGACCGTGACAACATCTTCCGTCTCGACCGCTTAGAGAGTTGGTCGATGGCTGCCAATCAGCCTTTGTGTCTTCTTCCGTCGATGACCGACATGATGGCCTCGTGTATCGACCTTGACAACACCTATAATTATAAAGATGCTACAACTGCCCATATCCTGACCCTGAACATAGGACAGCGCAGGTCAACAGAAAAAGGAACTAAACGCAATGTGGAGTTTGCTTTTCCGCTGACCCTGACCCATGAGCGGATGGAATACACACGAGGCCGTATAGATACGATTGGCAGTCGCAACTATACTATCATCAATCCGAGGCTCTACTATGAAAGTATCTGGAAAGACGACAGATATACATTCCATGCATCGACCTCGTTTCTGACCACCGCTGCCAGCTTTCTGCAGACAATGCCATTCCGCGACGACCGCAATCCGCTGATGGTACGCGAGGGCAACACCAACCTGAGGCAGTCGTGGATATACAGTGGTGAAACGTCACTCGCCATGCGTCTCCGCTCGTCTCAACTGCTTTCGCTCGGTGCATCGGCCAACATCTACGGCAACCAGATAGCCAACGGCTTCACGTTCAACCCCACTACAGGCGTCTATACCTACAGGCCGGAGAACGTGAACGGCAACTGGGACATGAAAGGCGATGCCAACTACAGCATATCGTTTGGCAGTGAGCAGTGCTTCAAGTTTGAGAACAGAGCGAATGCGAGTTACCTGCACTCTGTGGATATAGCCTCTGTGGATGGCTCTACACAAGCCATGTTGAGCAAGGTGAACACTACGCTTGTCAGCGACAGGACATCATTTGCATTCAGCAGGAAGGAGCTTCGCTTAGAGGCTTTCGGCGGTCTGACACTGCGCCACACGGTGCCGGCTCTCGATGTGTTTGAGTCCATCAATGCTGCCGACTTCAGTTACGGCATGAACGCCCGATATACCATCCCACTGCTCAAGCTCACGGCACAAACCGACATCACGATGTACAGCCGCCGAGGCTACGGAAGCAGCGAGTTCAACACCGACGACCTGATATGGAATGCTACTTTGTCGCGCCCGTTCTTGAAGGGAAAGCTCGTGGTGTATGCCGATGCCCTCGACATCCTTCATAACCGTCGCAGCACGCAGTATGCCGTCAATGCTCAGGGGCGCACCATCACGTGGCAACGCTCCATGCCAAGCTATGCCATGCTGCGAGTGCAATGGCGATTCAATTATAATCCGAAGAAGAAGTAAATAACCCCATAAAACAATGAAGAAGTTTTTAGTGATGATGATAGCCTTGGTGCTGGCGATAGGAACACAGGCCCAAGAAACCGTTACCCTTGTGGGCCAAGTGCAGGATGTGTTTCTGAAAAGGCCACTTGTAGCAAAGATTTCTGTCTATGAGACGGACAGCACGACGTGTGTCTTGGATTCCGTCCGTGTTGAAAGAATTGAGGATGTGAATGGCGACATTATCATTGCCCCCTATTATGCACCCGTCAAAGCCGCCCCGCACGACTATCTGATTCGGGCTGAGCTGCCGGGCTATGAGGTGGCGTGGCAAAAGGTGTGGGTGACAAATACTACGGAGAAAGAACTGTCGGTGCCGCTCATCAAGATGAGACGGGCGCGGCACATCACGCTCAATGAGGTGGTGGTGACAGCCACGAAAGTAAAGATGTTCTATCGCGGCGACACGCTGATTTATGATGCCACGGCCTTTAACATGCCAGACGGCTCGATGCTCGACGACCTCATCCGTCAGATGCCGGGCGTGACGATGAACGACGGGGGAGAGATTTTCGTCAACGGCAAGAAGGTGGACGAACTGCTGCTGAACTCGCGCTCATTCTTCGGCGGCAACAAGCAGATACTCTTGGAGAATCTGCCGTACTACACGGTGAAGCATATCAAGGTGTATAACAAGAAGGACAAGCGGGACGAGGTGTTGGGACGTGACGATGGCCCGAAGCTATATGTGATGGACGTCAACCTGAAGCAGGAGTACCAGCGGGGCTATATCGCGAATGTGGAAGGGGCAGCGGGAACGCATGGCCGCTGGTTGGGGCGAATGTTCGGACTGGGCTTCACCGACCAGTACCGCTTCACCCTGCTGGGCAACGTCAACAACGTCAACGAGACGCAGCACATTGGCAAGACTGGCAACTGGACGCCCGACCGCAGACCGAGGTCGCTGATAACGACGCGCAGTGTACGGTCGGAGATTGACTACCAATCAAGAGACCAGATGATTGAAGAGACGTTCCGCACGGAGTTCGTTTCGTCAAGTGATAATCAGGAGATGCGCCAAAGCCATGAGCAGTTTCTCATGGGCAGCAATCCGCTGTCAGTCACCGAGCGCACTGGCAAGTCGAGCAACTGGAAGATTGCACTGCATAACTTATTTAACATGTATGCCCCTTTTGGTATAATGGTTTCCACGGACTTCAACTATGGCAAGCGCGATGGCAGGTCCAATTCCATATTCCAGCAATTTGGCGATACGCTCACGGCCTCCATGCGCACCGTCGGAATGAGTGAGGGCACATCGTGGAATGGCATAATGGAGGTGATAGGCGATATCAAGGGAATTACATACGTCGTCAAAGCAGAACACAGCAGCGACAAGTCGGAGAGCGCCATCCACTACGACACGCGGAACTATACGATTCCATCATCGGAACAGCGTTATAACGTCGGCGACTATGACAAGCGGGTGACGGCAGGCGAACTTTCGCTTGACCATATCGGCAAGCTGACGGACAGGATGCAGTTCAGAATCAAGAACAGGACGGGGCTGTCACGAACCGCCACCCATGACTATCTCTACCACCCCGACACTTTGCTGCTGGCCTCGCAATTGGATGCGCTGGCTGCCATTACCGACGTGAACAACAGCTATGACAGCAAGCTGCGCTCGCTGACGAACACGACGGAAATCAGTATTTATACGCGCAACGAGCTGCAGCCCGACAAGAAATCGAGCACCAACTGGCAGCTGGGCCTGCAAGTGCCGTTCACCCGCCACGCCCTCGACTATCAGCGAGGCTCCATCGACACGCTTGCCACCAACACGACGCTGTTTGTCACGCCCTGGCTGTCGTATGGCAGGAAGACGGCAAAGAACCATGAGCTTCACCTTAACATCAGCCATACGGAGACCACAGCCAACATCTACGACATGATCAACTATCGCGACGACAGCAATCCGCTGGTGGTGAAACTGGGTACGCCGGGACTGAAAGGCCACGCCAGCACCAGTGCCGGAATGGAGTATTTCAGCCGTGGCAGCGGACATAGCCAGAAGCAGTGGAACGCCTCGGCCTCGTTCAACTACCATCATCGCGACGTGTCGCAGTCGGTCATGTACAATCCCGCAAGCGGTGTCTATACCTACAAGCCGGAGAATGTGAGCGGCGCATATATCGCCAATGCCAAGTTCCAAGTCTCCAACGCCATTGGAGAGAAGCGATTCTGGACGTGGCAGAACATCGCCGATGCCAACTACCACCACTCGCTCGACCACTCTATGCTGGCTGGAGATATTGAAAGCCATGTGAACGCCGTCAATACCCTGACGCTGCACGACGGGGCCTATATACAATATAATAAAGGTACGCTGAACATCCGCGCCACGGGCGACATCCGCTGGCGGCACTCGGAGGGTAAGATGCGGGACTTCGAGACCCTGAACGCCACCGACTTCCAATACGGCCTCTCTGCCCGCTACACCCTGCCACGCCTGAACACCACGCTATCTGCCGACGGCAACATGTACAGCCGTCGCGGCTACGGCAGCCCTGACCTCAACACCGACGACTTCGTGCTGAACGCCTCCGTCAGCCAGCCCTTCTTCAAGGGCAAGCTCATCGCCCGCATCGAAGCCTTCGACCTGCTCCACCAGCTCAGCAACACCCAGTACACCGTCAACGCCCAGGGCCGCACCGAAACGTGGTACCGCTCACTGCCGCACTACGTCATGGCGCATTTAGTGTATCACTGGAATAAGAATCCTAAAAAGAAGCAATAACCACATAAAACAAATATCAACATGAAAAAGATTTTAGCAACCACGATGGCCCTCGCGCTGACAATAGGAGCACAGGCCGAGAAGATTGACTCAACTCAGTTTGTAGCCTTCTACAATTACACCATCCAGACGCAGGACGACGAGGGGCAGAACGTCACGGACTCAATACGGCTGGCGTTGCTAGTGGGCACCCGTGCCACGTACTGCACCACCGTATTGGCTTACAACCGTGACGGCCGGGCAAGTTCTGAAATGATGAATGCTTTTATCATGCATCATCAGAACGTGCTGACCGACGTGGAGAAATCGGAAGTCGTTGCCCTCGAACCAATTTATCCTTACCGCTACCTGTCTAAAGAACCATTGGCGAAAGTGGACTGGACGCTGACGGAGGACACGCTGACCATCAGCGGACTGCCCTGCCATCGTGCCACGGGCAAGCTCTACGGCAAGCAGTGGACGGCGTGGTACACCGAGGAAATGCCCTCGTCGGCTGGCCCGTGGAAGCTGCGCGGATTGCCGGGGCTGATTGTGAAGGCTGAGGACAGCGAGGGTATTCACTGCTTCGAACTGTACGGAACAAAGAACGAGGTGAGGGGCATCGGGACTTTAGACCATCCCGAATTACAAAAGTTGAGCCGCAAGAAACTGATGGAATTCAAGAAAAAGACGCTGGGCAATCCACGCTATGCGAAAGAACCAACCTACTATGTAGCGGAAGAACTGGACGATTTTGGCGAAATGAGAGTCAATGGTGTTGTCTACTATTCTGCCAACCACATGCTTATTCCTCAGAAAAGCCACGTATATCAACCATTGGAACTGGAATAGAACAATGAAAAAGATTTTAGTGACCATGATGGCTCTTGCGCTGACGGTAGCAGCACAAGGGCAGACAGAAACCATCGACTCGACGCAGTTTGTGGCCGTGTATGACTACGAGTGCAGAACGCAGGATGCTGATGGGCTGGATGTCACGGACAGGATGCAACTGGCAGTGCAGGTGGGACGGACGGTGACGAAGTCGATGCCGTTATCCGCATATCAACGGACTGACGAGATTACTTCTGCGGACGCTGCAATGGAATTTCAGGAGGCGATGCTACACATGCCGACGGTGTGGACGGGCTATCCAGAAGGGCAGACCACTGTACGCGAGTTCATCTTCCCGCATGAGTTCGAGGGCAGTGAGCCGACACCTGACATCGTGTGGACGCTCACCAATGACACGCTGACCGTGAGCGGCTACTATTGCCAGACGGCCACTTGCAAGTTCCGTGGTGTGGCGTGGACGGTATGCTATACCGAGGAAATCCCTTCATCGGCTGGGCCGTGGCGGTTGCGCGGTCTGCCGGGACTGATAGTAAAGGCCGAGAGCGAGGCGCACACGTTCTGCCTCACGGAACTGAGAAAAGAGGCATCATCCATCACCGCCCCGGAGCAGCGCCCCGACGTGCAGCGGATGAAGTACGCCAAACTGCTGAAGCACCGCAACGAGATATACGGCAACCGTCAGTATGCCAAGAATCCCACCTACTATGTGCCCGACCTCGGCGGAAGTATCAACAATATGGATGTGCTCAACCACGATGACCAGCAGCTCGTCTTTGCCAATGGCCGTCCCCTGCTGACGAAGGCGCACGTGTATCAACCGTTAGAATTGAAATAAAATATGAAACGAAACATCATCACCATCATCATCGCCCTCGTCGCCATGACGGCAGGGGCACAAGAGAAAGTAACGCTGCAAGGCAGCATACAGGACTCGTTCTT
The DNA here is from genome assembly GCA_900321835.1 of uncultured Prevotellaceae bacterium. GTDB lineage: Bacteria > Bacteroidota > Bacteroidia > Bacteroidales > Bacteroidaceae > UBA3839. Next base: position 3,839 of record ONXQ01000031.1, on the reverse strand, counting down.
GGAGCGCGGCCTGTTTGATTGTACGGTCACGCTGATGCGGGCCGACAGTACGGCGGTGGAGTGCCAGCCGAAAGTCTATGAACTGGGCAACGACGAAATGCACATCAGCACCGTCTTTTACATCGACGTGCCGCGACAGGCCGCGAACTACATCATCCGTGTGCAGAAAGACGGCTACGAAGACGGCTGGGCGAAGGTGAGCGTCCCCGACGGCTACAAAGAAAAGATGCTCGCGGTGCCGATGGTGAACATGAAGAAGTCCATCATGAAGACCGTAGGGCTGAATGAGGTGGTGGTGAAGGCCACGCGCATCAAGGTGAAGATGCGCGGCGACACGCTGGTCTATGATGCCTCGGCATTCCAACTGCCCGAGGGATCGATGCTGCAACACCTGATAGAGCAACTGCCCGGCGCTCGGATGACAGATGCGGGCGAGATTTTCATCAACGGCAGGAAGATAGACGAACTGACGCTCAACTCGCGAACGCTCTTCAAGGGCAACAAGAAGGTGCTATTGGAGAACCTACCGTACTTCACGGTGAAGGAGCTGAAGGTGTTTGAGCGACAGTCGCTCTACTCGGCCATAAAGGGCATTAAGGACGAGAACCCTGAATACGTGATGGACGTGAACCTAAAGGACGAATACTCCGTGGGCGTGATAGCCAATGCCGAGGCGGCGGGCGGTACGCACGAGCGGTATCAGGCGCGGGCGTTCGGGCTGCTGCTCACAAAGACGCTGACGGTGGGCGCATTCGGCAACCTGAACAACATCAACGATATCAGCCGCTCCCTTTCACAAGGATGGCACGAAGGGCAGGGCCTCATCATGGGCAACCAGAACAAGCCCTCGACACGCAAGGCGGCGGGCATGAGCCTCGACTATCAATCAACGAAGAAAATGTATTATGGTTTCCCTGCCATACAGGATGCCTTGGAGATAGCCTTCGACCACTATGACGATCTCGACGAGTCGGGCACCTATCAGGAGCGGTTCCTGCCAACGGGCACGGCTTTTGCCCAGAATATGCGCACATCCCGAAACAAGATGACGGCAGTTCAGGTAATCCAACAGCTGGTATGGTTACCCTGGCTCTTAGGCAGTAACATACAGTTGTACTACAGAGAGACCGACAACAGCATGTTGGGCACCTTGCAGCAGTGGGACAGCCTACGGGTGACAGCCACGCAGCGGACTGATGGATTAGGCAAGACAAAGGACTATGGATTAGGATGGCTACGGACTCAGTTCGCAATTTCCAAAAATATAGACGGCATGATACTTTCGTCCTGGGAGCGCACCGACCGCGAAGCATTCAATCGCCAGCACTCCACGGCGGAAGCCACTGCCACCGACTATTTCCGCCATGAATACGAGGATGCCAGCACCACGCGATACAGGTTCGAGCCGTCGCTGACGTATGGCCATCATCTGTGGAAGCAGTTACACATGTCCCTGACAGAGCGCTACCAGATATCAGGCAGCAACAGCAACGACCAACTCTATATGCTCAACGACCTCGCGGGATGGGGACTCCAAGACAGCACCGCCATCGACCTGCTGCCCTCGAACCGTGACTTGCTCCGCAGCGTCTATGACACGGAGAACAGCACCCGTAGCCGTCTGCAACAACAGGAGAACGAGTTCACCGTGGCACTGAGATGGAACAAGACAGATCACTTCCCCGTCGATGTGACGCTGAGCCTGCCCGTCTATGCACAGCACGAGCGGCTCGACTATGAGCGGGGAGCCATCGACACCCTCGCCCGTCACAACCTCTTCACGCTGAACCCCTCACTGCATCTGAAGCACAAGGTCTGGTCGCTGCGCGTAGGCATGACCACATCGACGCCTGGCCTGATGAACCTGATGCCCTACCGCGATGCCCGCAACGCACTCAGCATCATCGAGGGCAATCCGTCGCTGAAGAACAACCGCCGCGTGAACGCCAGCATCACGTGGTCGCCCAAACTGGCAAGCCGCCACACGGGCTTGACAGGTTCACGCATCGAGTCGCGCTACGTCTATCATATCCGCTCCGTGGCGCAGGGTTTTACCTACGACGAGCAGACCAGCGCCTACACCTACCGCCCCGAGAACGTGGAGGGCAACTGGTCGTGGAACACGTCGCTGAGCACCACGTTCTCGCTCAGCAAGAACCAGAAGTGGTGGATAGACAGCGGCACGGGCTGCGACGTGTGGCACTCGGTCGATTATGCTTCGGTGAGCGGCATGACCGATGCACAGCTGAACAAGGTGGAGACCGTGAACCTCAGCGAAAACCTGAAACTGAGTTACAAGGCTAAGAACACCAAGGTGAGTCTGCTTGGCGACCTGCTGTGGCGGCGCACGTGGGGACACCGTTCGACCTTTAGCGACATTAGCGCTTTTGACTTCCGTTACGGTGTGAACGCCATGCAGACCGTGCCGACGTGGAACACCACGGTCAGCATCGACGGCATGATGCTGAGCCGACGGGGCTACGGCAGCGACGCGATGAACAAGGATGAGTTCGTGCTCAACGCCTCCGTCACGCAGCCCATCCTCCACGGCAAGGTGAAGCTGACCCTCGAAGGCCACGACCTGCTGCACCAGCTGTCGAACACCACCTACGAGGTGAACGCCCAGGGCCGCACCGAGACGTGGTATCGCGTCATCCCCAACTACGTTATGCTCCGCGTGGCATGGCAGTTTAATAGGAGTCCAAAGAAGTAAAGCAGAATGAAACGACTCCTACACATTATATTATATATGGCACTGGCCGTCCATGCGTCGGCACAGATGCGAGTGACGGGGCGGGTGATTGACCTGCAGAACAAGCCCGTGAGTGATGTCATCGTGAAGGTGGTGAACGGCAGCAAGACGCTGGCGTTCACCAGTACGAATGCGAAGGGCGAGTATGCGCTGGAATTGAAGAGTGCGCCGAATGGTGAGGTGTCGCTACAGTTCAATCACATCAGCTATGAGAAGGAGTCGGAACGATTGACGCTGAAGGAACGGACGCTGAAGGTGGACATGGTGCTGACTCCGAAGGCAGTTTCGCTGAAGGAGGTGACGGTGAAGCCTGACCCGCTGCGACAGAAGGGCGACACGCTGAGCCATAATCTGGCGTCGTTCCTGGGCAAGGGCGACGTGACGTTGGAGGACGGACTGAAGCGGCTGCCGGGTGTGGATGTGTCGCAGAACGGCGGCATCAGCTACATGGGCAAGCCTATCTCGCAGTTTAACATCGAGGGCATGGACCTGCTGGGCGGTAAGTACAATCTGGCGACGAGGAACATCCCGGCGGACTATGTGACGCAGGTGGAGATAGTGCGCAATCACCACAGCCGACGGGTGGAGAAGGACGTGCCGAGCAACGAGGTGTCGATGAACATCAAACTGTCGAACAAGGCGAAGTTCAAGCCGTTCGGGCAGGAGGAAGCGGGAGCGGGAATAGCCCCCCATTCGGCCCCCGAGGGGGCTACAATAAACCAACAGCAGGGTAACGTGTCCCCCTCGGGGGACGAAAGGGGGGCTTTGCGAGCTCTCCTCGGTCTGACGGGCATGATGTTCACGAACAAGTTTCAGACCATCTGCTCGGTGAAGGGCGGCAACTACAAGGGCTTTGCACGGGCCGACATGTACGACCACTTCGGCGGCTCGGACGTGAGCACCCGCGCCACGAGCCTGTTTAGCGGCTTCGACGGCGGTGCGCCTCCGCAGGGCGAATACCTCTACCAGCGCAACGGCATGGCGACGCTGAACGGCATCCTGCGCACGGACTCGTTCACGACCATGAAGGTGAATGCCGACTACAGTTACCACCGCGCCACGCACGACATCAGCCAGAGCACGACGT
>ONXQ01000010.1 GCA_900321835.1 uncultured Prevotellaceae bacterium | reverse complement strand
TGAACCAGCAAACCGGCAACGAGCAGGCAGCGCTGAGTTGTTTCCACCAGGCATCGGTGGAGTATCCGCGCCAGGCAGCACGGCTGACCGACATGCTCGATGCCTACAACATGCGCACCTATCTCACGAAAACACCCGAAGGCCAGTACCTGCGCCGGCTCTACGCCTCGACGATGGAGGGCTACGGCCTCTTCAGCCCCAACCTGCTGAAGGCGCGCCACTATGCCAACCAGGGACGCATGGACGAGGCACGCGACGAGATTTACAACCACTTCTTCCGCCGCGGCAACCAGGGCCTGTACGACGAACTGCTGAGCGACATGCAGTTTTGCGAAGAAAACCTCTACGCTCCCTTCAAGAGCCTGCTGCTCGAACAGTCGTACCTCGACATCAAGATTGAGCCTGAGACGTCGTGGCTCTTCTGGCACAGCGACGACGTGATGCACGTTAGCCTCAACAACCGCAGCGACATCGACCTGGAGAACGTGCGCATCTTCCTCTGCATCCACTACACCGACATGTACCGCGACGAGTACGACGTCATCAAGGTGCCCAAGACACTGAACATCATCCCCAAACGCTCGACCGCCGACCTCGACACCGTCCACCTCGCCTACCCCGGCAAGACATACAGCGACATCACACGCATCCGTGCCATCGCCATGACCGACGACCGCATCTGCTGGGTGGACGACGTACACTACAAGGAAGCCTCTGCCCTGGCCTTCCTGCGCGGTGAACGGCGCGACCGCTCGCAGCAGCAGGAACAGGCCCGCGAAGAGTACCTGCGCAACTACTCGCTCGTGCCTTCCAAACTCCAGAACACCCTGCGCGAAGGCACGACCGTCGTGACCGACGACGACCCGAATGCCGACCCCTCGTGGTGGGAAACCTTCACCGGATGGTTCAAGAGCAAGGACCACACCCTGCGCATCCAACTGCCACGCGTCGTCGCCATGACCGACCCCGTCTTCTCCCTCCACTCGCTCGACAGCGACGACGCCCTCAAACCCGTCGAAAACTACCTCAGCGGCACGGCCATCCACCTGCACTTCGACTACGAACCCGCCAACGAGGAGGTACTGCCCCTCTACATCTACAGCGACGCTGCCACCTTCCGCATCGACATCTTATATAAAGGAAAAGAGTCGGAAGTGATGAACGTCGAAATACTTTCACAACACACGCAACAATGAAACATCTGCTCATCCTCCTCTCGCTCTATGCGACAACGGCATGGTCGCAAAACGTCGTTCACAGCCACATCGGACAGACCGACCAGTCGGCCGACGGCAGCGTACGGCTCACGCTGCTCCACAAGTTCCAGAGTTTCAGCACGGCCGACCGCAAGACCTACGACGCCGACATCCACTCGCCGAAGTCGGTCAACATCCACCCCGACGGCAAGAAATTCTACGTCAACTCCCTCGAAGGCTTCTGCACCGTTGTCTATGAAATGGGCACGTGGCACAAACTCAAAGTCATTCACCACCAGTTCGACGACAGCCACCGCACACTGTGGGCCCCGCCCAGCGGCCTCTTTCCCTTCCGCCACTACAACAACGGCAGCCGAGCCTTGAACACCTTCAGTGGAAAACCTGTCGAGAGCACCTTCACTCACGGCGGACGCTACCTCTGGGTGCCCTACTATCGCCGCTCCTACGACATCAACGCACAGGACCCCTCGGCTATGGCCGTCATCGACACCGAGCGCGACACCATCGTCCGCCTGTTCGAGACAGGTCCGCTGCCGAAGATGGTGGCCTCGTCGAACGACAGCCGCACGGTCGCCATCAGCCACTGGGGCGACAACACCGTCGCCACACTCGACATCAGCGGCGACAACCCTGCCGCCTGGCACTATGACAGCCTCTACGTCGTTGACTATCAACTGAAACTCAACTTCAGCCTCACCGAATCCGTCAACCGGGACAACGGCAGCGGCTATGCCCTGCGCGGAACAGTGTTCACTCCCGACGACCACTACCTGCTCGTCGGCTGCATGGGAGGTGCAGGCGGAATTGCTGTGATTGACCTGAAAACCAAGAAATACCTGGGGCGCGTGCTCGGCATGAGGGCCAACATCAGGCACCTCGTCATCACCCACGACACACTCTACCTCTCCAGCAACGCCGCCGGCATCATCCAGCGAATACCCCTCAAAAAATTCCTTGACGCAGCCCGGCAAATGCAGAAGAGCACCACCGTGACCGGCTGGGAGGAGTGCAGCGTCATGAGCGGCGCACGCACCATCGAAGCCTCGCCCAGCGGCCGCTTCTTCTTTGCAGCCTGCAACGGCGGCAGCAGCCTGTGCGTCGCCGACACGCGGCAAATGCGGATGGTCTGCTCGACGCCTGTTGACAGTTATCCCGTCGGACTCGACATCTCGGACGACGGCAGCATCGTCATCGTCACGTCGCAGGGCCATAGCGGCAGCGGCGGAGGCAATGCCGTCAACATCTACAGCGTCGAATATGCCGAAGCAGAAGTGGCGCCCGAACCCGCTGAACCCGCCGCAGAAGTCGTTGCCGCCGACACCGTCGCTTCGCCTGCACCAAAGAAGGAAAAGACCTCGTCCATACCATCGCCCACGATTCTGCTCTGGGTGGCCGGCATCAGTATGGTCGTCATGCTCATCCTCATTTTCATTCAAAAGCATCGCCAGCAATGAAGCACCTGCTCTTTCTCCTCACACTCTGCGCAACAACGGTGTGGGCACAGAACTACCCCGAAGTGCATCCGCGCCTGGGGCAGACCGTCACCTCCCCCGACGGACACCTCAGTGTGACCCTTGTGGACAAGTTTCAGAATTTCAGCACAAGCGAGACCGAGCCACAGCCCGACACCGACATCCACAGTCCGAAGTCGGCCAACATCCACCCCGCAGGCCGCAAATTCTACATCAACAGCCTCGAAGGTTGCAAAACTGTGGCCTACGACATGGAGAACCGCAGAAAACTGGCCGTCATTGAGCACCAGTTCACCGAGGCCGACACACTCCTCTTCGGCGAGCAGAGCGAACTATTTCCCTTCCGTTTCTACACCGAAAACCTGCACACTTTCCAGGGCAAGCCCGTCGAAGGCGCTTTCTCGCACGGTGGTCGCTACTTCTGGGTACCGTTCTACCGCCGCACGTTCGACCTCAATGCACAGGAGCCGTCGGCGATGGCTGTGATTGACACCGAAAAAGACAGCACCGTCCTCGTCATGGAAACGGGTCCGCTGCCGAAGATGGTGTGTCCGAGCCACGACGGACGTTGGATGGCCGTCAGCCACTGGGGCGACAACACCGTCGCCCTGATTGACATCCAGAGCAGCCGTCCTCGCGACTGGAAATACACCGACCTCTTCGTCATCGACCAGAAACTGGACCTCAACTTCGGCCTCGACGTACAGGTGGACCGCGACGACGACAGTGGATGGTGTCTGCGTGGCACAGTGTTCACGCCCGACGACCGTTATCTGCTCGTGGGTTGCATGGGCAAGGGCGGCGGCATCGCTGTGATTGACATGCAGCAGCGACAATACCTGGGACGGGTGCAGGGTATGCGTGCCAACGTGCGCCACCTCGTCATCCGCGACGGTTGGCTCTACCTCAGCATCAACCGCACTGGCTACGTCCAGCGCATCCGCCTCGACCGCTTTCTCAGTGTGGCACAGTCGATGAAAAACCGCCTTGCGACGGTGAGCGGATGGCAGGAGTGCAAGGTCGGGGCCGGAGCACGCACCATCGAACTCTCGCCCGATGGCCGCTACGTTTTCGCTGCCTGCAACATCGACAGCCGTCTGGACATCGTTGACACACGCACCATGCAACTCGTCCTCAGCGTGCCTGCCGACAGTTACACCGTCGGCTTGGACATCTCGGCCGACGGCCGCACCGTCATCACCACGTCGCAGGGCCGCGGTACCCGTGGCGGCAACTGCGTAGATATCTACCACATTGACTATCGCTGAACTTCATGACCGTTTCAATCGTCGTTCCCGTCTATAACGCTGCCGACACCATCGCAGCCTGCATCGACAGCCTTTGCAGCCAGACCCACACGGATCTGGACATCGTGCTTGTGGACGACGGTTCGCAGGACGAAAGCGGACGCATCTGCGACGAGCGAGCATCCCACGACCCTCGCATCCACGTCGTCCACCAGCCCAATCTCGGCCGCAGTGCAGCCCGATGGGAAGGCACACGGCAGGCAAAGGGCGAATGGCTCACCTATGTCGATGCTGACGACCAACTCATGGCCGACGCTGTGGAGCGCCTGTCGATGCTGGCCACCGACGTCACCGACATCGTGATGGCCGGCAGCGAGAGCATCGGACAGCCGACGAGGCTGGTGCCGCTCACCGAATTCCGCCATTTGGCTGTGCGCAGCGAAGGCACCATCGGAGTGCCCTGGGGCAGCCTCTACCGCCGCAGCCGGCTCACAGCCGACCTCTTCGACCTGCCGCGCGACATCGTCAACGGCGAGGACTACATCTTCTGGCTGCGCCTCATCTTCCTGACCGACCGGCCGGTGCAGACGCTTCGCGAAAGTGTCTATCTGAAAGGGGCCGAGCACACAGCGAACGTGTTCCGATGGACGTCCGACTATTGCGACCATCTCAACCAGTTCCGCATGAGTTCCATTCCGACCGACCTGCTGGACGACTACCTGGCCGACACCCTCGTTGACCGCATGGCCAACCTCTTCGCAGCCACGCTCGAAGAGCCGCGCAATGTGTGGCAGAATCATGTGTTTTTCAAGGAAATCGAGCGCGACATGGAGCGGCTCGACCTCTATTTCACGCCTCGTCAGCGTCTGTTTCTCAGCCTGCCCAGCCGGCGTCTTCGCCAACTCTATTCGCAGTTGAGCAGATGGAAAACGAGGTTTTAATTTATTCTTAATTTTCTTTTTCTTCCTCTTCAGGCTTCCAGTCTTTCGGGGCACATCCCACATATTTCTTGAAGGCCCGGTAGAAACTGATGGTGCTGCTGAAGCCCGACTTCAGGGCCACTTCGGCCAGCAGCATATTGGGATTCTGGCGGATGAGTTGCTGTGAGTGGCAGATGCGCAGCCGGTTGACATAGTCGGAGAACGACATGCCCATCTCCCTGTTCACCGCTTCGTAGATGTAGTTGCGGTTCGAGCCCAGACGTTTGGCCAGGTCGCTGATTTTCAGGTTCGGTTGCAGATACATGTGCTCCACTTTCATCAGGTGGTCGATGCGCTGGCGCAGCGGCAGCGAGTCGATAGGATTAGGCTGCTCGGCTGTTTCAGCCGCCTGTGCCGGCTGACTGGCTGCGACCGTCACGTTCGGCACCTCTTCAGCCTTCTGGCTGCTGAGCCGCTCAAGGTCGCGGAACGAAACGTCCTGCCGATAGCCCAGATAGCCGACGTAGTAAAGAAAAAGCGAGAAAGCCAGCGAGGGAATGGACAAGAGCAGGGGCGAACCGGTGAAATGGTGGCGCCCGACGATGTTGGCCACAAACGAGAAGGCCGACACCACGGCAAAGAGCAACAGCATGTAGCGCAGCGGCTGGAGCGACACATTGAGGCGCAACTGCTCGCACTGTTTTTCAAACCGGTGGATGCAGCGGTTTCCGATGAGGAAAATGGGCAGAATCTGGAGCGCGAACATCACTTTGGCCACAGTGTGGAAGATGGCCTGCACGCGCGCTGCACCCTCCAGACCCTCCATGTGCCCCTGGTAGAGATAGGTGTCGATGAACTGCGACGTCGCCTCTGGAGTCATTTGCAAATAGGACAGCAGCACAGCCGAAGCCATGACATAGGGCGGCAGCACAAACAGCAGGTGCCAGGCACGGATGGGACTGCGTCCGACGGTCAGCGACACGATGTATTTCAGATAGAGCGGAAAAACAGCCAGGTTGGCAAAGACGTAAAACGTGTCGCTCGCAGGGATGATGGGCTCAAAACGGGTGAAAAACACATAATGCCCGCAATAGAGCAGCGTCGCCACCAGCATAAACACCGTTAGCCGCCCCTTATCAGGGCGGCGCGTCTCGATGTAGTTCGTGAGCAGAAAAATGGCCCAGAACAGACATACCAACATGGGAAGTGCGGTGAGTAACATTGCACAAAGATAGGTCATTCCTGCGATTATGACAATAGAAGCGGTCGATTTCTGCATTTTTGAAATTCTTTTCTGCATTTTTGAAAGGTCGGAAACGTGGATTCCACCCGTTTTGAGCCCAGTCGGGAGCGCAGAGGAGTGAGAATAAACTGAATCTTATTGAGCACGAAAGAATGGGAAAGGAAGAAAGATGACCCACGGAATTCTAATGGAGTCACGGATGGGGCATCCTCTATTTCATTCCAAAAAAATATTTGTAGAATAATTTCTGCTCATTTCTTTCAGATGGACAAAAATACCGATTGCTTGTAGGGGCTTTTAGAAGAATATGGACGCGGATTTGGGCGCGAGAATTATTTATTCTTCATTCTTCACTCTTCATTCTTCATTACGCAGTCTGTGGATGAAATAAATTTCGTCCGCAGACGATTTTCATTTCGTCCGCAGACGAAAAAAATTTCATCTGCGGACCATTTTTTGTACCACCACAGTGGTACGATCGTACCAGCGCAGAGAAACTTTTGTTTCAGCGCAGTGGTACGACCGGCCTACTGCACCCGGTCCGAAGGCCGATGGAAGCAGGGGTTCGGGCCGTCTGCCCTGCCGACGAAATGAGAATGTGAGAAAATATTACTATTTTTTGAGAAAGAATTATTCGGCAACTTGCTGGATTTTAACTAACTTTGCGGCATCAAACAAAATTGAGCCATGAAACAATTTTCTCAAATCCTTTTCGGCCTGCTGATGCTGACACAGTCGGCACAGGCACAGGTAGCAGTGCAGGTGAACTGCTCACAGTGGGAAGAATATCCGCTGGTAAAGAAAATCGGTGTCTATCAGACGCCACTGGTCAACAAGAATTGGCTTGACCGCGACTTCCCGAAGTTGGAGGACCTCGAGGCACGCTCCATGCGCTACGAGATGGCCTGTGGCAAGGACGACCTGTATGGGCAGCCCTGCGTGCTCGGCACCGCCAAGCGTCCCACCTACTCCATGACCGACGTTGACTATCTGCTGACGCTGGCCAAGAAGTACACACCCTCGCTCATCATCGCCCACGGCTACACGCCGACCATCCTGCAGAGCCGTCCCGACGAGTGGGCCGGATTCATGGACACGCCGACCGACTACGACACGTGGTCGGCTATTAACAAGAGGTTCGCGCGCGAGTGGCGTTCGAAGAAATACACCAACAGTTACGTCGAAATCTGGAACGAGCCCGACCTGAAGGACGGGTTCTTCACCGGCACGCTCGACGACTACCTCCACATCTACGAAACTGCCGCTCCGGCCGTCATCGAGGGCTACAGCGACATCAAGGTGGGCGGCCCCTCGGGCGCCTTCAACTGGTGGCACCAGGCGCTGTGCGACCGTGCCAAGCAGAAAGGCCTGCCCCTCGACTTCCTGTCGGGCCACACCTATGGCCCCGACTATTCGGGCCAACTCAACGCCATGCGTGCAGCCCTCAACTCGCTGGGCAACAACGAGGCCGAGATGCTGCTGACGGAGTATTCTCCCTACACTCCGGCCGAGTACCAGGCCGACGGACCTGTCGAAAAGGCTGAGGCGGCGATGACCTTCTTCAACGCGCTGCCCGGCATGTTGGCCTGTCCCGACCTCACCCACGTCAGTTGGGCACAGTACATCGACCCCGGCTTCTTCGTGGGCGACAAACTGGGCCTCATCGACCGCGACAGCGGTGCGCCCAAAGCGCTCTACAACGCCTTCCGGCTCTACGGCATGATGCCGGCCGACCGTTGCCAAATCAACATCGGCGGCAATGTTCTCCAGGGCATGGCATCGGTGGCTGACGACTGTGTCACCGCCGTCGTCTGGAATCCCTCGACCACGGAGCAGACTTTCAACATGACGCTGACGAACATCCCCTTCAAGACTGGCACACTCGAAGTGTGGCACATCGACGAAACCGAGAACAGTTGGTACGAGACACGCAAGAGCACCTTCACAGTCAGCCGCTCGGAGCCTGCCACCATCAATCTCAAGCGTCAGCAACTCAGCGACTTCGTGCGCAGCAAGGGCGTCTGCTTCGTCCGCATCAAGAGCGACGAGGCCAAGCCGCTCTTCCCCACGACACGCCTCGGCACCGTCGTCCGCACCCACCAGTGGTTCCCCAACCGCACCAATGAGGCTTCCTACGCCCTCTTCGACCCGAAAACCTGGACCGTGCGCATGTCGAGCAACCAGGAAGCCACGGGCTGGGCACTCGTCGGCATCGAAGCCGAACGCCTGCCCGACTACATCCAGGTGAACGGCAAACGCAACGGCTCGATGCGCCGCACCGGCAGCAACTACGCCCTCTGCCTGCGCATCGACTATCAGGCATCGACAGGCGAATACGTCCACTCCGTCCTCTTCCACGGAGGCGTCTATCGCGACACCCGCACCACCGTCCTGCCCTGGGGCACCAAGCGTGTGCCCGACGAGGTGGTGCGTGTGGACAACCTCAACGACTTCGTCATCCCTGTGGCCGAACACCAGCCCGCAGACTTCAACGGCCGAGTCATCCTCACCTGCGACATGGCCTCGATTGGCAGCGGAGTGAAGCAGAACTTCCAGTTCTCCGAAGGCACACCCACCGGCATCAGCACCCCCACCCCAACGGCGGGTGAAGTGCAGGAAGAAGCCTTCTACGACCTGACGGGCCGCCGGATGCACCACGCCGAAGGTCTCTGCATTGTCCGCCACACCGACGGCAGCACCCAGAAAATCTATGTGCCGCGCTAAGCACACCGCCCTCCTGCTCTGCCTCCTCCTCTGCTCCACACTCACGACACAGGCGCAAGGCAGTGCCTCCGACCGTTCGTTTCGCACCATCAACGTCGATGACGGACTGTCGCAGAACACCGTCTATGCCATCCTGCAAGACCGCCAGAACCTCATCTGGTTTGCCACCAAAGACGGTCTGAATGTTTACAACGGTCTGCAATGCCGCGTCTTCGGCAGCAACAACAGCGGACTGCAGTGCAACTACACCACCTGTCTCTACGAGGATGCGACGGGCTGCATCTGGATTGGCACCGACCAGGGCCTCTACACCTACGATCCTGTGCTCGAGCGCATTTCGCCCTGCACCCGTGCCACCGCCGACGGCACAGTGCCCAACCACCGCATCCGCTGGATAGCCGACGACGGTGAGGGCCGCGTCTGCGTCTCGTCCGAAGGCCAGGGACTTTTCCGCTACACCATCGCTGAAAATCCTGCGCACAACGACGCTCCCGCACGGCTCGACGCACTCACGACGACGGTGTGGACCTTTCTGCACGACGGCAAACAACTCTGGCTCAGCCTCTACGAAGACGATCTCTACACGATGGACAAGACAGGCAAACGCACGGCCTTCGCCCTGCCCGACGGCAGCCGTCCGTTTCGCCACGCGATGATTCACGCCCTGCTCCGGGCTTCAGACGGCAGCCTGCTCATCGGCAGCAGCACGGGACTTTACCGGCTGTCGCCCGACCGCCGGAGTATGGAGACGCTGCTGGCCGACTGCCTTGTGCGTTCACTCCTGCTGCGCTCCGACAAGGAACTGTGGGCAGGTGCCGAGGACGGCCTCTACATCGTCAATCTCCAGACACGGCAGCAGGAGCATCTGACCACTTCGCTCACCAATCCGCGCTTCTCGCTTGCCGACAACAGCATTTACGCCATCTGCCGCGACCGTGAGGGAGGCATGTGGCTGGGCACCTACTTCGGCGGTGTCAACTATCTCTCTCCGCAGTCCGACCTGTTCCGACGCTATTATCCCCACGACCACCTTTCACATTTCGGCCAGCACGTGCGTGAGTTTTGCGCCGACGCTGACGGAACGCTCTGGATCGGCACCGAGGACCGCGGCCTGTTCCATTTCCGCCCTTCCGACGGCACTGTCGAACCGATGAACGATGTGCGCCTGGGCACCAACATCCACGGCCTTTGCCGCGTCGGCGATACGCTGTGGGTCGGCACGTTTGCCAACGGTCTGGGACGCATGAATCTGCGGACAGGACGGCTGGAGCGGCACTATCGAAAGAGCGACGACCCACACTCGCTCAATTCCGACTACGTCTTCAGCATCTGCCACACCCGCAGCGGCGAACTCTACATCGGCACAATCAGCGGCCTGATGCGCTACCGTCCATCGACCGACGACTTTGAGCGCCTGGCGCAGCCCTACGAATTTATCTACAACATGCTTGAGGACTCGGACGGCGTGCTGTGGCTGGCCACTTACTTCGGCGGTGTATATAGTTACGACCTCTACACGCGACGATGGCAGCACTATCAGCACAGCGACAGCGACCCACATTCGCTGTCGTACGACAAGGTCATCAGCATCTACGAGGACAGCCGCCACCGCCTCTGGTTCCTGACTCAGGGCCACGGCTTCTGCCTCTTCCACCGCGACACACAGCGTTTCGACCGCTTCAATCCCGACTCTGTGATTGCCAGCAACACGGCCTACCGTATGCTTGAGGGCAATGACGGCCAACTCTGGCTTTCGACTTCGAACGGCCTCGTCTGCTTCACGCCCGAGGACGGATTTACGAAGGTCTATACGACGGGCAACGGACTGACAACCAATCAGTTCAACTACCAGTCTGGCTACAAGTCGGCCGATGGTACGCTCTACTTCGGCTGCACCAACGGCTTCGTCGCGTTCAACCCCTCGACTTTCGACAAGCAGAACACGGCTTCGACGCTGCTGCTCACCGACTTCTTCCTGTCGGGACGGCGTGTGCAGCCGGGTGAAGACGTCTTGCCGCAGAGCATCAGCGTGACGGACGAAGTGACGCTGCCGGCCGACCAAAACACTTTCTCGCTCCACGCAGCCGTGTTGAGTTACAAGTCGCCTGCGGTCAACCGCATCACCTACCGCCTCGACGGTCTCGACCCCGACAGTGTGTGGCACGATGCCGACCCCGACGGACGCATCCTCTTTGCCCACCTGCCCACGGGCCACTACACGCTGCACGTGCGCGGCACGAACAGCGACGGCGTGCCTGTGGTCGATGAGCGACTGCTGAGCATCCGCATCCGTCCGCCCTTCTACCTCAGCACATGGGCCTGGCTCATCTACCTCACCGTGGCCGTGCTGGCGCTGTGGCTGGGCATGAGATTCTGGCGACACCGCCAGCAGGAACTGCGCCGCCGCACGCTCGAACAACTGCGCCGCCAAAAGGACCAGGAACTGCTGGAGTCGAAGTCGGAGATGATTGCCAACTACGAACGGCTGTACGACCGCTTCCTGCAGTCGCCCTTTGCCGTCGAGCGCAACGGCACGCTCAGCCCCGCCGACCAGGACTTTGTCGATCGCCTCTACCAGACTGTCACGCTCCATCTGCACGAGTCGGACTACGGGCAGGAGCAACTCTGCGCCGACATGAACATGAGCCGTGCCAGCCTCTATCGCCACCTGAAATCGCTGATTGGCATGACGCCCAACGAGTATCTGCGCACCGAGCGCCTCAAGCAGGCGGCTCACCTGCTGCGCCAGGGCGGACTGACGGTCAACGAGGTCTGCTACCGCGTCGGTTTCAATTCTCCCTCCTACTTCACCAAGTGCTTCCACGAGCAGTTCGGCACGCTGCCTAAGGATTTCTGAATTGCCGAGCCGCTATTTTCCGGCGAACGCAGACCGCCCGAATCTGTGGCACAGTCGAACTGAATTTCGTCCGCAGTCGAAATTTTTTTCGTCCGCAGACGAAATTTATTTCAACTGCGGACGAAATTTTGTTCATCTACGGACGGGCCAAAACAACACCGCAGCGCAATCGTCGATTGCACTGCGGTGTTTTCTGTCGTTATGTCGTAGCCAACTACTTGACCATCACCTTCTTGCCGTCGATGATGTAGATGCCGCGTGTCGGCTTCACTACGCGCTGGCCGGCCAGGTTGTAGATGATGCCCTTCGCCGGAGCCTGGACATTGGGCGTGACGTTTGCGATGCCTGTGGCCGAACCTTTGTAGTGGAGTTGGAAGTGGTCGTAAGCCACCCAGTCGGCCGGCACGGTCTTGAGTTTGCGCAGACCGATGCGCAGCGGCTGACCGGCTGTTTCGAGGGTGTAGGTGACACTGTTGGCGTCGTACTGGCCACTGGTGCCGAGCGCCTTCGCAGCCGCCGTCAGGTTGTCGGGATAGTTGTAGGGGTCGTAGGTGTAGTCGGGACAACTGTAGAGGCTGACAATCGGCTCACTGGCCTCGCCGAGATAGAGTTCGGCGTAGCGCGTCGTCGGGTCGTCGGACTTCCAGGCGTTGTAGGCAGCCTCGATGGCTCCGGCACGGTAGAAAGCGCTGGCCGTCAGTTCGTAAACACCGGCGGGCATGTCGGGCAGTTCCTGCCAAATGTCGAATCCGCGCGAGAACATCTCGGTCGCCTCGTTCACATAGCCCGTGTAGGTCGAACCGTAAGCAGGCACGTCGAGACCCTGCCAACCCACGTTGTAGCGGGTGAACGAACTGTTGGTAATCAGGAAAGTGAGGTTGGCAGGCAGACCCGAAAGAGCGAGGTCGAGTTGGCCCTGCTGATAGGCATCGACCGCAGCGACGAGTTGCTCATAGCGCTTCTGCTTCGTGGCCTGTGTACCGCTGGAGATGGCACGCGATGCGGCGTTGTAGGCCTGCGTGAGGTCTTGGTCGTCGGCATCCTTGTAGTAGTTCTTCACCTCCTTCACAAGGTTGGCAAAATCCTGCATGTCTGCGATGCCGTCGAAACGGCCGTCGTCGGTCATGGCTGTCGCCTGTGCAGCGATGTTGCGCACCTGCATCTCGCTCAGCGCAGTGTCGAAAATCTGCAGGTCGTCAAACAGAGCGTGCTCCATGATGGGGTCGGCGCCAAAGGGCGAATGTCCGATGCTTGCGGTCTTCAGGCTGTTGACGAAACTGATCAGGCCCGTATCGACCGTCTTCGTGTTGCGCAACTGACCATCGACATACAGGCGGGCCGTCATTCCCTGCTGCGTGTAGGTGATGTTGTGCCACTCGCCAATGCGCAGGCACGACCACGAGTCCACCGTCGATTTGGCACTGCCGCTCTGGAGTTCGCAGTACCAGTTGCTGTTGCCGCCGGCATTGATGAGGCCGAAATACTGGCCTGTGCCGTTGTTGACGTCGAACGCCCAACTGTAACTTTTGGTGTTGTTCTCGATGCGCTGCAGCACATTGAGGCTGATGGTGTAGTCCGTTGCGCCGGCGAGTGCATTCTGCACGGCCTCGACGGGAATGTTCATGTAACTGCTCTCGCCCTGCAAACCGGTCGAAAGCACATAGTTGCCGTCGGCCTGCTGCACAATGGCAGCCTTGCCCTGCAACTGGCCCTTGTAGTTGCCGCTGTCGTCGAAGGTCGTTCCGCCGTCAAACGAATAGCGGAGACGCGGTGCGGGCAGCGGTTCGACAACAGGTTCACCGACGTCGGCGACGCGCAGTCGAAGCACATTGACCGAATAGGCTGCCACATTGAACGACACTGTGCCGTCGCTCTCGACCGTCACGTTCTGCGTCTTCGGCGTGATGTAGAAGGGGTTCCAGATGTTGTTCTCATCGGTGCCGTTGGGAGCGGTGAGCACTTCGGCCTCGCCTGAGAGCGAGCGTCCGTTCTTGAACGAAAGCGTGACAGGTGCGGCGATGGGGTTCGGATTGACAAGTTTGACGTAGAAGATGCCAGCCTCGTCGTCGATGTTGGCGCTGGCGAACACCTGGCGTCCGGCATAGTCCTTGAGTTGCGTGTCGATGATCAGTTCGCCGTCGAGGTAGCAGCGCACGCGCTGTCCTTCCTTCCTGACGCGGATGGTGTACATCTTGTTGTTGACGAGTTTTCCTTCCTTGTCGGCCAGCGTCGATTTCACACCGTTCTTACACTGTTCGACGGCGTGCTTCGAGTTTCCCCATCCGCCGAGGTTGAACCAGGCGTAGTTTTGCTCGTCCTTGTAATCGAAGATGATGAGGAAGCCTTCCGAACCGCTCTTCTTGGTGGCGTGTACCGTCATATCGACGTTGGTAGTGGTGAACAGGCGGTTGAGCACACAGGTAACGTCGGAGGCCGACGAATTGGTCTGACGGAAGATGGTGTCGCTGAGCGCCCACGTACCATTGCGAGTGGTCCAGTCGGCGATGTTCAGGTTTTCGCCGACAAAGGTGGTGTCGGAGGCAACGACCTGCAGGCCGGAGAACTGTGCGCCGGTGACCCATGTGCCCAGTCCGATGGTTCCTTTGGTGGTGTCGAAGGAGGGTTGGTTGCCGGTTTCGGTCCAGCGGATGTTCTGCTTACCTATATTATTGGAGAACATGCGCTGCACGTAGTAGGAGGGTGTGCCGTAACTCAGGGAGGCGTTGAAACGAATCATGTCGGGACGCCAGCGGTAGTCGTCCTCGTTGGTGAAGATGGGGGCGTAGGACATCATCGTGACGGCCTCGCTGTTGTTCTCGCTTCCTTGCATGAAGACGGCTTCGCCGATGGCGGCGTTGAGGTTGCCCCAGAATCCGCAGTCTTTCGTCACGGCATATTCTCCGACATAGACGTGGGTGGTCGAGTTCGAATGGTTGTCGTAGCGGCCGTAGTTGCTGACGAAGAAGTCGGGCGTGTCGTAGTAGTGCTCGTCCTTCAGTTCGACGGGTTCGGTGATGTTGTCAAACCAGTAACTGTCGGCAATGAGGTGGATGTCGGGCCAGCGGGTCTTGATGGCGCGGTAGAACTGCATGTAGCGGCGCATGTAGTCGTCGCGGTTGAGCATGAATTCCTGTTCGTTGCCGATTTCGAGATATTTGAGGTTAAAGGGTGCGGGGTGGCCGTTCTGCGCACGCATCCGTCCGTAGAAGGTGTCGGTGGCCGAACCGTTGGCATATTCGATGGCGTCGAGGGCTTCCTGGATGAAGGGGCCGAGGTCGTTCTCGTCGATTTTCCAGTCGTGTCCGATGCCGATGTTCACGACAAACATGGGGTTGGCACCGAGGTCCTCGCTCAGTTGCAGCATTTCGTGGTAGCCGAGGCCGTCGCTCACGCGGTACCACCAGTTGCGGTTGAAGTGGCCGGGGCGTTCCTCGATGGGGCCGACGGTCTTTTTCCACTCAAATCGGTTGGTGCTGCCGTCGCCGTAGGCACCTTCGATGAAGCAGCCGCCGGGGAAGCGCATGAAGCGCGGGTGGAGGTCGGCCAGCATCTGTGCCAGGTCAGCCCGGCATCCGTTGGGACGGTTCTTGAAGGTCGGGGGGAAGAGGCTGACGACGTCGAGCACGACGGTGCCCGGGGTGCTGCCCTTCAGGGCAAACCAGCCTTTGGCATCGTCGCCCGTGGCGCGGAGCGTGGCTGTATATTTCTTCCATTCGCGTGTGGCGTTCACCTTGATGTCCACCGAGCCGAGGCCAGCCCCGTTTTCACGCTGCAGTTCGGCCGTAATGATGCCGTCGTAGGCATCGTCGGCGCGGAGCCAGAAGGAGAGTTGGTATTCGCGGCCGTTGACCACGTTGATGCCCCAGAAGCCTTCGTTCCTGGCACCGCCGCCGGCAGCGTTGATGACCATGCGCATGGCGTGTCCCTGCACGGTGTTGAGCATGTCGTCGGTGGCAATGCCCACCGAGGCGTCGCCCACCGTCCACCATGAGTCGGGATTGCCGGCGTTGTCCTCGAACGAGCGGTTGCGCACGAGTTCGGCATACAGTCCGCCGTCGCCGGCATGGTTGATTTCTTCAAAAAAGATTCCGTAGTGGTCCTCGGTCACGAGCGGGCCACGCTGGTTGAAGTCGAAGTCGAATTTCACTTGAGCCTGTGTCGGCAGCACCATCATCATCAAGGCTGCCGCGGCTGTCATCTTCATTGATTTCATAAAAAGTTAGATTAAATTAGATGATTTTGCCTGCAAATTTAGAAAAAAACCTTCACCTTCACAAGTGTCATTGCGTTAAAAGTGGCAAAGTGAAATATTTCTGATAGTTTTTGAACGATTTTTTCAACTGCCGCCACAGCCTGTCGCCGCCGCGACGACACCCCACGGCCGCAGCAGGAGCGGTGCAGACGGGGAAAAACCCGTCCGCAGTTGAAATAAATTTCGTCCGCAGACGATTTTCATTTCGTCCGCAGACGAAATTTTTTTCATCCACAGACGATTTTCGCCCCGAATCCGCCATTCCCACTTCCATTCTCTGCCGGCACATTTTCATTTCTCCCCCATCGTTGTGCGAATTCACTATTTTTTTCGTACCTTTGCAGGACAATTCAAAAAACGACACCCATGCGCAAAATCATCGGCATCGGCGAGACCATCATGGACATCATCTTCCAGCAGGGACAACCCACGGCGGCTGTGCCCGGCGGCAGCGTGTTCAACGGCATCGTCTCGCTCGCACGGCTCGGCCTGCCAGTCACCATGCTCAGCGAGACAGGTAACGACCGCGTCGGACGGCAGATTCTCGACTTCATGACCCAAAACGGCATCGACAACCGCCACGTGGCCGTCTATCAGAACGGGCGCAGCGCCATCTCGCTCGCCTTTCTCAACGACCGCAACGACGCCGAGTATATGTTCTACAAAGACTATCCCGCCGCCCGATTCGAGGTGGAATGGCCCGACATCCAGCCCGACGACATCGTCATGATGGGCTCCTACTTCGTGCTCAACGCCGCCCTGCGCCCTCGCGTGCGCGAATTCCTACAATACGCACGCCAGCACGGCGCACTCATCTACTACGACCTCAACTTCCGCTCCAGCCACCGTCACGAAGTCGTGAAAATCTATGCCGACATGCTCGAAAACCTCGACTACGCCGACATCGTGCGCGGTTCGACCGAAGACCTCGACAACCTCTTCGGCTCGACCGACGTGGAGAAGACCTACGCCGGCGAAATCGCCTTCCACTGCCGCCAGATGCTCTCGACCGATGCCGGCGGAGCCGTCCGCGTGCTCACCCCCGACGTCCGTCTCAGTTTCGACGTACAGCCCATCCAGACCGTCAGCACCATAGGCGCCGGCGACAACTTCAACGCCGGCATCATCTACGGCCTCTGCCGCCACGGCATCCGCCGCGACGACCTCGCCAGCCTCAGCAGCCAGCAATGGCAAACCATCGTGCAGCACGGCATCGACCTCGCCTGCGAAGTCTGCCAGACGCTCAACAACAGCGTGTCGCAGGCTTGGGCAAACGATTATGTGAAGGGCAAAGCCTGACACCCCGGACCGGTTCGTACCAAAACGGGGGCCACTGCGTGGGTACAACCGTACCAGCACAGTGGTACAAAAGTTTCAGCACAGTGGTACGGACGTACCGGCGCAGTGGAACTGTAAACAGAGTATAATCAACAAAAACTGAAAGAATATATGGCATTGAAAGCAGGCATTGTAGGCCTCCCGAACGTGGGTAAATCCACGCTTTTCAACTGTCTGTCGAGCGCAAAGGCGCAGGCAGCCAACTTCCCGTTCTGCACCATCGACGCCCAGATGGGACAGGTGTCCGTTCCCGACGAACGTCTGACCAAACTCGCCGAACTGGTGCACCCCGGACGCATCGTCCCTGCGGTGTGCGACATCGTGGACATCGCCGGCCTCGTCAAGGGAGCGAGTCAGGGCGAAGGTCTGGGCAACCAGTTTCTTGGAAACATCCGCGAGTGCGACGCCATCATCCACGTCCTCCGCTGTTTCGACAACGGCAACATCGTCCATGTGGACGGCTCCGTCAATCCCGTCCGCGACAAGGAAATCATCGACACGGAACTGCAACTGAAGGACCTCGAGACGGTCGAAAACCGCATCAAGCGCGTCGAAAAACAGGCCAATGTGGGCGGCGACAAGATGGCAAAGGTAGAACTCGGCCTGCTGCTGCGCTACAAGGAAGCCCTCGAACAGGGCCGCAGCGCCCGCACCGTCGAACTCCAGAACGACGAGGAAGTCGCCTGTGCCCGCCAGATGTTCCTGCTCACCACCAAGCCCGTCCTCTACGTCTGCAACGTCGATGACGCCTCGGCCGCCAACGGAAACCACTACGTCGATGCCGTGCGCGAAGCCATCAAGGACGAGGAAGCCGAACTCATCATCATCTCGGCACAAACCGAGGCCGACATCGCCGAACTCGAGTCGTACGAGGAGAAGCAAATGTTCCTCGAGGACATGGGCCTGAAGGAAAGCGGCTGCGACCGTCTGATCAAGGCCATCTACTCGTTGCTCAACCTCCAGACGTTCATCACCGCCGGCCCGATGGAGGTGAAGGCCTGGACCTACAAGCGCGGCTGGAAGGCTCCACAGTGTGCCGGCGTCATCCACACCGACTTCGAGAAAGGCTTCATCCGCGCCGAAGTCATCAAGTATGACGACTACATCAAGTATGGCAGCGAAGCCGCCGTGCGCGAGGCCGGCAAGATGGGTGTCGAGGGAAAGGACTACGTGGTCCAGGACGGCGACATCATGCACTTCAGGTTCAATGTATAAAAGCCTCCCCCTAACCCCCTCCGATAGAGGGGGAATCCCATAGCCAACCCTCGTTTCTTGTTTCAATAAAGACAAATAATGCTGAACACATTCTCACAAGCACTTCTTTGCTTCAATCCTCTCCCCCTATCGGGGGGAGTCGGAGGGGGGCCTCTACTCTTCATCGACTGGCAGCCCTCGGTCGAGGCTTTCAGTGTGGGGCCCGTCACGGTGCGATGGTATGCGCTGTGCTGGGTGCTGGCCATCCTGTCGGGCTTCCTCTTCGTGCGATGGATGTACCGCCAGGAACAGATTGACCCTGCGCCCGACAAACGGGGAAAGTTGCAGCCGACGGGCAAGTTCGACCCACTGCTTTTCTACTGCTTCTTCGGCATCATCATCGGTGCGCGGCTCGGCCACTGCCTGTTCTACGAACCCGATTACTACCTGACCTCCGTTCAGGGGGTTCTGGAAATGTTCCTGCCCATCAAATACGATGCCTTTCCGCACGACTGGCACTACACCGGCTATGCGGGTCTGGCCTCGCACGGCGGCACCATCGGCCTGTTCCTGGCCATCGTGCTCTACCTCCGGCGCACGAAACTGCCGACGATGCAGGTGCTCGACATCTTTGGTGTGACGGCCGCCATGCCTGCCGCATTTATCCGTCTGGGCAACCTGATGAACAGCGAAATCATAGGCAGCCCAACCGACGTGCCCTGGGCGTTCCTGTTCCACACGCAGGAGGCGATGGTCGGCGGTACACTCGTTCCGCGTCATCCCTCCCAACTTTACGAGGCGCTGGCCTACATCGTCATCTTCCTCATCGCCCTCCTTATTTATAAGAAATGGCGTCGTGCCGGCAGCGGATTCTACTTCGGCTTCTGCCTCACGGCCATCTTCACCTTCCGCTTCTTCATCGAATTTCTGAAGGAGGTGCAGGGCGGCACCGACGACGGTTCGACGCTGCTCGACATGGGGCAGATGCTCAGCATTCCCTTCGTGCTCATCGGCATCGGGTGCATGGCACGGGCCCTGCTGAAAAAACACGACTGACAGGCGATGGGACGCAAGTTGAAAGTCACGGAAATGGGACGTCTCTCGGTCGAGGAGTTCCGTCGGGCCGAGAAGATGCCGCTCACGGTGGTGCTCGACAACGTGCGGTCGATGTATAACGTCGGCAGCGTGTTCCGCACCAGTGATGCCTACCGCGTGGAGCGCATTGTGCTCTGCGGCATCACGGGCCGTCCGCCCCATCCCGAGATTCACAAGACCGCCCTCGGCGCCGAGGACTCCGTCGCCTGGACCTACTGCGCCGACACGCTCGACGCCGTGCGCCGTCTGCAACAGGAGGGTGTGAAGGTCCTGGCCGTCGAGCAGGCCGAAGGCAGCATCGACCTGAGCCAGCCGCAACTCCCGACACCGTCGGCACAACAGAAAATCGCCGTCGTGCTGGGCAACGAGGTGAAGGGCGTGCAGCAGCAGGTCGTTGACCTATGCGACGGCTGCCTCGAACTCCCGCAGTTCGGTACCAAACACTCGCTCAACGTCGCCACCACCGCCGGCATCGTCATTTGGGAGATGTTCAAACGGCACACAGCCACACGCCGTCCGCTGTGACGGCGACGAACGAAAGTTTTAAGTGCTTGAAACTACAGCCAAAGCGCAGACTCATGGAACTGACAACCCGCATCGAAATACAACCCAGTGCCGACAAAATCCGGCACGAAGACACCGTGATGACGCTCGGTTCGTGCTTTGCCGACGAAATCGCCGGCGAGATGCTGCGCGACAAGTTCAACGTCCATTCCAATCCCTTCGGCACCCTCTACAACCCCGCCTCCATCTGCGCCCACCTGCTCCGCTGCCTCAGCGAACGCCCGTACCAGGCCGGCGACCCCGAAATTTTTGAGGCCGACGGGCTGTGGCACAGTTGGATGCACCACACATCGTTCTCCAGCCCCGACCGCGACGCGCTGCTCGACCGCCTGAACACCACACTGCGCCTCACGGCCTCCCACCTGCGCACGACCCGATGGCTGATTGTCACCTTCGGCACGGCCTACGTCTATCGGCTCAGGCACAGCGGAATGCTCGTGGCCAACTGCCACAAACAGCCCGACTCACTCTTCGTGCGCGAACGGATGTCGGCCTACGACATCGCCGACATGTGGCGGCAGGCCCTCCAGTTGCTCTATGCCGTCAACCCCGGGCTCCACGTCGTCTGCACCGTCTCGCCCATCCGCCACCAGCGCGACGGACTTCACCCGAACAACCTTTCGAAGGCCGAACTGCTGCTGGCCACCGATGCGCTGCGCGACGCCACGTACTTCCCTTCCTACGAAATCATGCTCGACGAACTGCGCGACTACCGTTTCTACAACGATGACATGCTTCACCCCTCGCACCGGGCCGTCGAATACATCTACGAACGCTTCGGACAGACCTTCATGACACCCGAGACTCTCGCCCTGGCAGCCCAATGCCGCGACGTGGTCCGCGCCGCCGGCCATCGTCCCTTCAGGCCCGAGAGCGAGCAGTACAGGCAGTTTCAGCGCAACACACTCGCCAAGATACAGAAACTCAAACAACAATACCCCTTCCTCGACTTCACAGAGGAAACCAAACAATGCAGTACCGAATTTCAGAAATAGCCACCGTCATCGGGGCCGCCGTGCATGGCAACCCCGACGCCACTGTGAGCCTCCTGCTCACCGACTCCCGTTCGCTCTCTTTTCCCGAGCAGACCCTCTTCTTCGCACTCACAACGCCGCGCAACGACGGCCACCGCTACATCGACGAGTTGAAGCAGAAGGGCGTCCGCTGCTTCGTCGTCAGCCAAGCCGCCGACGCGCTCACCGCCGACGAAGGGCTGACGTGGCTCTGTGTCAAGGACACCCTGGCCGCCCTGCAGACGCTCTGCGCCTATCATCGCCGCCGCTTCGACATCCCCGTCGTCGCCATTACAGGTTCGAACGGCAAGACCACCGTCAAGGAATGGCTCTACCAACTGCTCTCGCCCGACATGAACGTAGTGCGTTCGCCGCGCAGTTACAACTCGCAAATCGGCGTGCCCCTGTCCCTCTGGCTCATCGAGCCGCACACCGACCTCGCCCTCATCGAAGCCGGCATCTCCCAACCGGGCGAAATGGCCGTCCTGCAACAGATGATTCGCCCCACCGTGGCTGTCATCACCAACATCGGGCAGGCCCACCAGGAAAACTTTGCGTCGATGGCCGAAAAAGAGGCTGAGAAACGCCTGCTGCTCGAAGGTGCCGAAACGGCCGTCGTCGGGCGTCAGGTCGAAGGGTTCCGTCTGCGCGAGGTGGAAAAAGGCAGCACCAGCGCCACCGTGAAATACGAGTGGCGCGGCCAACTCGGTCAGTACACCATCCCCTTCATCGACGATGCCGCCGTCGAGAATTCGCTCACCTGCTTCACCACCTGTCTGACGCTCCATGTCAACCTCGACGACATCGCCCGACGCATGGCGCACCTCGACCCCGTGGCCATGCGACTGGAGGTGAAGGAGGGCCGCAGCGGATGCACCCTCATAAACGACACCTACAACAGCGACGTCCAATCGCTCGACATCGCGCTCGACTTCATGGCCCGACGTCCGGAAACGGCCAACAAACAGCGTACCCTCATCCTCAGCGACATCCTCCAAAGCGGCGAGTCGCCCCGTTCGCTCTACAGCCGTGTGGCACAGATGGCACAGCAGCGCGGCATCCAGAAACTCATCGGCGTGGGAGACGAGATCGGGCAGTGCGCCGCCTACTTCCCCATGCCGTGCCACTTCTTCCGCTCGACCGACGAACTGCTCCGCAGCCGCCTGTTCAGCGAACTGCACGACGAATTCATCCTCATCAAGGGTGCCCGCCGTTTCCACTTCGACCAACTCAGCGACGCACTCACCCTGAAGGTCCACCAAACCATCCTCGAAGTCAATCTGAACGCCCTCGTTGACAACCTCAACTACTACCGCTCGTTCAAGCGCCCCGAGGTCAAGATGGTGTGTATGGTCAAGGCCGACGCCTACGGCATCGGAGCCGTCGAGGCTTCGAAGACGCTGGCCGACCACGGTGTGGACTATCTGGCCGTGGCCGTGGCCGACGAAGGGGCCACACTGCGCGAGGCCGGCATCACGGCCAACATCATGGTGATGAACCCCGAGATGACGTCGTTCCCCGTGCTCTTCGACCACCGGCTCGAACCCGAAGTCTATAATTTCGACCTGCTCGAAGCCCTCATCCATGCGGCCGAGCGCGAGGGAATCACCGGTTTTCCCGTCCACATCAAACTCGACACCGGGATGCACCGCCTGGGCTTCCACCCCACCCTCGACATGCCACGCCTCATCGACCGCCTCAGCCGTCAGACAGCCCTGCTGCCGCGCAGCGTCTTCAGCCACTTCGTAGGCAGCGACGACGACGGCTTCGACGACTTTTCGCACGAGCAGTTCCGCCTCTTCGACCACGGTTCGCGCCAACTCCAAGCCGCCTACAGCCACCGCATCCTGCGCCACATCTGCAACTCGGCCGGCATCGAACACTTCCCGCAGTACCACCTCGACATGGTGCGACTCGGTCTGGGACTCTACGGCATCAACCCCCGCACCAACACCATCATCCACAACGTAGCCACCCTGCGCACCACCATCCTCCAGGTGCGCGACGTGCCGGCAGGCGACAGCATCGGCTACAGCCGCCGCACGACGGTGGACCGTCCCTCACGCATCGCCGCCATCCCCATCGGCTATGCCGACGGCCTGAACCGCCGGCTGGGCAACCGCCAGTGCTACTGCCTCGTGCATGGCCAGCGTGCGCCCTACGTCGGCAACATCTGCATGGACGTCTGCATGATCGACGTGACCGACATTCCCGACGTGCGCGAGGGCGACAGCGTCACCATCTTTGGCGAAGGGCTGCCCGTCACGGTGCTCAGCGATGCCATCGGCACGATTCCCTACGAAGTGCTCACCGGCATCTCGCAGCGCGTGCAGAAAGTGTACGTACAGGAGTAAAATTTCGTCCGCAGTCGAAAAATATTTCGTCCGCAGATGAAAAAAATTTCGTCCGCAGACGATTTTTATTTCGTCTACGGACGATTTTTATTTCATCCACAGTGCAAATTCCGTTGCACTGCGGGAATCCTGACATCAATCTTTTGAAATAATTGTTTTTATTGATTATCCGCAAAAATACCACACACCCGAGATTTTGGTCCTTCTGAAAGAAATTAGCAGAAATTATCCAGAAATTCATTCAGAAATCGTCG